>JADFXA010000326.1 GCA_015233755.1 Desulfamplus sp.
ATTCCTCAGGCTGCAAAATACTGTGGTGTAACACGGATGAGCATGTGGCGTTGGGTTAAAGCTGGCAAAATCAATTCCTTTGTAACTCCAGGAGGACATCATAGAATAATTAAATCTGATCTTGAAAAATCTCTGAAAGCTCAGGGCATGAAGATGATGATAAGACAGATTGACGCGCCTGCAAGAGTTTTGATTGTCGATGATAATGAGTTAATTGTAAAAGGTCTTGAGAAGCTCTTTATTGAAGAGACATTTGAAGTAGAGATAGCAAAAGATGGTTTTGAAGCTGGTGTAAAGGCTAAACAGTTTAATCCAGATTTGATTATTCTTGATCTTATGATGCCTCACATGGATGGATTTGAAGCATGTAAATTTCTGAAAAATAATGACTCAACATCACATATTAAAATATTGATACTAACAGGTCATGCTTCTAAAGAGAACATGAATGCAATAATGGATGTTGGAGCAGATGACTATATGGAAAAACCAGTTGATAATGCAGAATTGGTTGATAAAGCAGAAGATCTCTTGAGAGATTTACACTGGATCAAAGAGCATATTAGAAGCAAACGCAGAAGATAAATTTCGTCATTATAAAATAGATCTTTCAGCCAATAGTCTTAAAAGCTCATTGGCTGAAAGATGTAAATCCTACCTAATTATTCTCTTCAGCAGCCTCTTTATGAAAATCTCCTAATTGTGAAGCCATTCCTTCTCTAACTTTAATTGATGAATTTACTCCGCTTAATGCTTCAAAAAAATGTGGATAAGCTGGCAGACATGCCTCAAAAATCTTATCAAATGGGAGATCGGGAAAAATGCCCGTGGTCTTTTAGATATTGCATGTGCCGATTACCTTTAGTATCAAATTCATGAAACAGAGAGTCATTGATACCATCAAATTCTAAAGGCTTTACGTTAAAATTAGTGCATAGAGTCAAATTAAACGCAGGGGTTGCCTTAACCCACTTATCATTTATTAAAAACTCAACATATCCATGATACATGAAAACATCAGTTTTCATTAATGTTCTTAAACGGCTTGTTGAAAGATGATTTTTTACATCAGCAAATCCAAGTCGTGTGTAAATTCCTTGAGAGCGTGCAACAGCAGCAAGTAAAACAGCTTTGGAAACGCAATATCCTGACATCTTTTTAAGTGTTGTGCTTGCTTTAAAATTTTCTTTCTCATACTTAAAATCGTAAGGGTCATAACGAATTTCATCTCTTACCGCATAATAGAGTTTTATAGCTTTCTGATGATCAGTGTCGCTGTTTTTGCATCTTTCTTCTGCAAACTTTGCAACTTCAAAAGTATTGTAATCCATGAAATATGTTGGTTGAAGATATATTTTAAGCTCTTCTTTATTTATTGTCATATCGTAATTTTCCATAATTTATAAATTGGGAATTTGATAACGCCAGAAATCACTCGAAACTAACAATGTGCTCTTAATTACCTGAAAAAACAGGCTTTCTCTTTTGAGCAAAGGCAGTAATCGCCTCCATCAGATCGTTAGATGGAATGATATTGCTGCTAATTGAAGCCACATATTTTAGACCATCATCAACTGATTTCCCTACACCATAATTTAACACATCTTTAGAAGCCTGCACAGCAAGAGGCGATCTCTCTGCTATCTCATTTGCCAATGCCTCTGCCTGTTCCATTAAAATATCGTAAGTGTCATAAACATCATTGACTAAAAGAATCTCCTTTGCCCTCTGAGCCGTAATTTTTCGAGCTGTATAGGCAAGCTCACGAGCATGTCCTTGTCCAACAATAAGCGGGATTCTTTGCAATACACCTACATCCGCAACAAAACCAAGCGCTGCCTCTCTTAGCGAAAAAATTGCATCTTTAGAGCAGATGCGAATATCACAGGCAGTTGCCATATCAAGCCCTGTCCCAAGACAAAAACCATGAATCGCAGCTATTACTGGTTTACGACACCATTCAATACAAGACATTGTGTCTTGAAGAGGATAAATTTTGGAGAGAAGTTTCCATTTAACTCCACCTTTTTGGCTTTGCTCCATAAGTTCGGGCATCTCTGTTACCATCTCCATAAGATCAATGCCTCCACAAAAACATGAACCTTTACCTGAAAGAACAATAGCTCTAATATCAGGGTCTTTGTCAAGATCGTCAAATATAGGGATAGATTCTCTCCATGCTGGCGGATTCATAGCGTTTTTTTTATTTGGACGATTTAGATAAACCCATGCTATAGGAGGTTTTTTCTCAACAAGATAAAACTGATAATCGCTCATTTTGCTAATCCTTTTTATTCTTCAATTTTTTGTTTACTCAGGAGTCTCTAATCCTGAATTTGCATATACGAAAAAAATGCAGTTGGATATTCTTTTTATTATCTATAACCATTTCTAAAAGAGTGTTTAAATAGTCAGGCCTTTAGAATTATTTTCATCAATTTTTAGTTCTTACTATTGATAACAACATCGCAATTAAGCCCATTAGGCTAAACATAATCATTGCTGTTCGCATTGTAGATAGAAATAGTATGCTTGTAGCTGGTGTTATTTTTTGATTTCCAAGATAATACGAAAGCAAGACTGTAATTATGGTCATGCTTGTAAGCATACCCGCGCTTCTCATAGTAGATATTATACTTGATGCAATACCATAATCTCTTGGAGCGATACTTCCCATAATCGCTGTGCTGTTTGGGGTTGAAAA
>JADFXA010000327.1 GCA_015233755.1 Desulfamplus sp.
GAGAGAATTTCATTTTTGTAGCGTTCAGGCCTAATAAAATCAGGATTTTGTTTTATATAATCAATGAGCCAATCTTGATACTTGGACATACGAAAGAAGTAGTTTGCCTCTTTTATATTTTTGGGCTCTGTTCCGTGATCAGGGCATTTTCCATCAACAAGTTCACGTTCTTGATAAAATCTTTCACAGCCAAAACAGTAGATACCCTCATATTCACTAAAATAAATATCTCCTGATTCGTAGATACGAGTTAGAAGGTTTTCAACAACTTTAATATGAGCTGGGTTTGTAGTTCGGATAAAGTCATTATTACTAATATTGAGCGTTGGTAAAATATTTTTAAAAAGAGAGCTTATCTCTTCTACATACTCTTTTGGTGATTTGTTCTGTTTTGCAGCAGCATCAACTATTTTATCCCCATGCTCATCTGTGCCAGTTAGAAAATAAGTCTCCTTTCCACACATTCTGCTGTATCTTGCTGCAACATCAACTGTAATTGTTGTGTAAGCATGTCCTAAATGGGGTTTTGCATTGACATAATATATTGGTGTTGTAAAAAAAACATTGCTATTAGTATTAAACGCCTCTTTACTGCGGTCCATAAGAACTCCAAATTTTATACTCGTTATGATCTCTTTTTACATCTACATGGATTTATATCGATTTCAGCTTCAGTTTCATCATCTAAAATTACTGTGACACTTCCATTTAGAACATTTTGTCTAATAACTCTTCCAGCTCCCTTAGGCGTATTTATTACTTTGCCGGGTTTTGGTAATCCACTTTTTAATGCGATATAGGTATCGTTCTCAAATGTTAAACAACACATAAGTCTTCCGCATAAGCCTGATATTTTGGTAGGATTTAAAGAAAGTCCTTGCTCTTTTGCCATTTTTATTGAGACAGGATCAAAGTTGTTCAAAAAGAGAGAACAACATATCTCCCTTCCGCACCTACCAATACCTCCGCACTGTTTTGATTGATTTCGTATTCCCACCTGCCTCATCTCGATGCGAATACGAAACTCTTTTACTAACAACTTAACAAGTTCTCGAAAATCAACTCTTCCATCAGCAGTATAAAAAAAAGTAAGCTTTGTTGCATCGAATGTGCTTTCAACAGAAAAGAGGTTCATTTTAAGATCAAGCTCTTCTATGCAATTAAGGCAGAAATCATGTGCATTTTGTTCAATTATTCTATTTTCTTCTCTTCTACGGAAATCATCAGGAGTTGCGATACGGAAAATCTGTTTTAGATTTCTTTTGTTTTCAGTATCTTCGTATGGTTCTGGTGGGACAATTACGACACCAAAACCAAGACCTTGTTCAGTTTCAACAATTACACTGTCCCCGACTTTTAGGACAAATGCACCACTGTCAAAATCATATATTTTGCCAGCAGGTTTAAATCTTACTCCAGCCACCTTAGTCATAATTTAGAATCTACCCTAAGCTCTTTAATGAGATTAAACTTAAAAAAAACTGTTCTAAAACTAAACGAGCAGAGGCATTTGTCTGAAGTTTTAGCTCTGCTTTGTGAATTGCATCAAGTGCCATAAGATGGTAATTTTTAGGTAGCATAACAACAATATCTGATATCAAATTAACGAAATCTAAGTTAACAATAATCTCTGAATTAATTAATTGCTCCAGAATTGACTTCTCTAAATCACAACTACTATCTAAATGCTCTAATGAGGTTTTTATAATTGCAATATCTCTTAAACAGATCTTTAAAAGAGATATAGAGTCTTGTAAGAGCTGTGTCTCTTTACCCAATTTTTCAGCTAAAACAAGAGCATACAAAAATTTTAAACTGTTGTTTTGATTTGGCTTTATAAGCATAATAATTTGATTAAACAGCCATTGTCGCCTTTTTATCCAGTCAATCTTGCTGTTTATATTAACAAGCATCATTGCTTTATCAATATTTCCGTTAGACGACTTTGATACAATCTTTGCCAATGAAGGAGATATATTAAAATCTTTAACTAACTTCTGAGCCAGATCATTTTGTGAGAGTGGCTTGAATCTTATATGTCTGCATCTTGAAGTTATAGTTGGTAAAAGCTCATTAAGTTCTCTTGCAAGCAAGATAAAAAAAGTCTGCTCAGGCGGCTCTTCTAAAATTTTCAAAAGAGCATTTGCTGCCTCTTGATTCATTGTATCAGCATCTTCAATCATAACCATTCGCATTTTTGCCTCATGTGGCTTTGATGAAGTTGAAGTAAAAAGTTCTCTGATTTGTGCAATTTTGATCACAGATTTTTCAGGTTCTGAGGAAATTGTTATTATATCAGGGTGCATTTTAGAATCAATCTTTATACACGAACGGCAACTGTTGCATGGCAAACATTCGGATAAATGCATTTTATTATAACTACCAACTTGAGAAATCGAATCCATAGAATTAGATATAGGAATTCTACTCAGGCAATTTATAGCTTTAGCAAATAAAATTGCGGTATTTTTTTTATCCTGACCGCAGTTACCTGTAAAGAGAAGAGCATTGGGTATCTTGTTGTTAAGAACTATTTCGTTTAACTCGATTACAGGATTCATAAGCCCTTCATTAATATTAAAACTATAATGCATTCAACACAAAAGATAATATTTATTTGTAAATTAACCTTGTTTCTTATCAACCATCTCTTTTAACTCTTTACCACACTTAAAAAATGGAAGTCTTTTAGGTGGGAT
>JADFXA010000328.1 GCA_015233755.1 Desulfamplus sp.
ATTCCATTTTCCTGTCCAAAACCTTGAAGGAATATTGTAAGCCATTGGAGCATGACCCACAAAAGCATATTCTTCTTGAGTTCTGCAATCAATTATTTTGATTTTATCAGGATTGGCTTTCCACATTTCATACGCTTCCAATGAAGTTGCATATTTGCCAGCTTCTGTATGCTTTTTAGCATCGGCTGGAGGTGATGTATCGCCAATTGCTACAGATACAAGATTAAGAACAACAAAAAATACTCCTAATGCAATCACAACACTTTTTCTCATAAAATTTTCTCCTAATTTAATAAAGATTAATAATTTGATGCTGCTTCTAAAAATAGTGTTGTCCAGATAATTTTTATACCAAACTCTATTTTTTATCCAGCACATCACGTATTTTCTTATCAAGATCACTTATTGCAACAGGCTTCATTACTGATAACATAACTATTCTAACATAGTTTTTTGCGAACCAATTCATTGATTATCTGTTTGTTCCTAATGATTTGATTTACAGGATATTCTTCAATGGGTAATAGCATATTATTTTCATTTAAAAACTTCCATCGTGCGGGTCAATTCCTAACTTTCCTTTTAGGAATCGGTTGACTACCTCAACCAACTCTTGATTATTGTAGGGCTTGTTTAAAATAGCATCAAAACTATGTTGTTCAAATAACCAAGGTGTTCCTGACATTCCAATTACAGGTATAGATTTGTTTTTTGATTTGACATATTCCAATACTTCATCTCCAGATACCTCTGGCATCTTTATGTCAGTGAGAATTAAATCGTAACTGTTTTGATTAATTTTATTGATTCCGGCTTTACCATTTTCTGCTACATCTACAAGAAAACCAATTCTGGCTAAGAGTTTATTAAGCAATCTCAGGATCGGGAGTTCATCATCAATGACAAGAATCTTATAGAGCTTGGGGCTGCTTATTAGCATATCTGCTCCCTTGACGCATTAGTATAATGTAGCATGTATAATCGCACTACATTATACTCAAATATTGGTATTCTCAAGAACAAGGAATACTACAATATCGCTGTGTTTTTACTTAGCAAAAATAGGTGTTTTTATAAATTAATAAGAAAGGATCTGAGGTTAATCTTTTTATTCTTCAGGTTCAGTTTTTTTCGGATGTTATCTCTGTGGGCATCTATGGTACGAACAGAGCAATTAAGGGTGAAGGCAATCTCTTTATTGGAAAACCCCTGCTTTATGAAAGCACCTATTTGAATCTCAGTTGGGGTGAGGTTTATAATGGGATCAGATAGTTTTTTTGAAAAAGGAGAAATTATCTCTTTCAGGTTTGTTTCGAGTATATTTATCAAGTTCTGTTGATTTGTATTTGAATAACTGTTTTTTAATTTACTTAGGAAAGGCAGTATCATTTTTTCATAATTACAAAAAAAATTTTCTTCCATTTCCTGAATATCTCGTTCTTGTTTATGAAGCAGTACTTTTAAGGCTGTATTTATCTCTTTTAACGCAACACTCTTTTGCTCCAATTCATCATTAGCCTTTTTGAGTAATTTTCCGATAAGTCTGCATTTAGTATTTTCTTGCTCCAGTTCAAATGTGCGTTGTTTAACAAGTTCTGCCAGATGATTGCGGTAAATTGTAAGTTCTTTCTCATTTTGCTTTCGCTCAGTAATTTCATGAGTAAAAATACAGGTTACCTCATCTCCATGATTATTTTTAAACACAACAGATGACAGCTCAACAGGGAAAATTGTCCCGTCTTTCTTTTTATAAGTCAACTCCCCTCTGAATTTGCCTGTTTCTTTTCGTTCTTCTAAAGCAGCTTGAAGACGTGGGTCATTTAAATTAACAACTGCATTTCTTCCGCCAGATATGATTTCTGCTTCAGACATCTCCAACATTTGACACGCTGCTTGATTTGCCGCAAAAACACTGCCATCTTGTGCAGTTAGAAAGATCGCTTCTAAACAGTTATCAAATATCGCACGGTATTTGCTTTCTCTATCTTTTAGAGTTTCCTCCATCTGCTTTCGTCTTGTGATATCCTGTACTGTGCCAATAACCCGACAAATTTCATTTTGCTCGTTAAAAATTAGTTGTGTGCATTCCTTTACATATCGTATTGAGCCATCAGGTCTTACAATACGGTGGTCTATACAGGCTATCTTCTTTTCATTGAGCATGGTTTCTCGTTGAGTCAAAAAACTTTTTATATCGTCAGGATGAATGGTTGCTTCAAATGCTTCAACAGTGGGTTTAAAGGATGCTGGTTCAAAACCGAAAATACGGAATACCTCGTCTGACCATATCAAAATCTGTTGTTCTATATTCCATTCCCAGTTCCCAATAGATGCAAGTTTTTCAATCTCACGCAAATCAGATTCTTTTTTACTAAGCTCTCTATGCAAGCGTCTAACTTCTTGATCTAAATCTTCATAGGACGGTCGTTCAAGCATACTTGTTTCCAAAATTTTTAGGCTCAATAACCCTTTATAATCTGTTGTGAGCCTTGATTTATTTATTGCTTACCCAGAACTTCACGTATTTTCTTATCAAGGTCATTTGTCGTAATCGGCTTCATTACAAAACCTCTAATACCCATAGAAATGGCTTTATCTTCTGACATTATTGTGCTGAATCCCGTGGATAAAAGTATTGGAATGTCAGGGCGTATTTTAATTAGCTCAACTGCAAGTTTATCTCCTGA
>JADFXA010000329.1 GCA_015233755.1 Desulfamplus sp.
AAATTATCAAACGCTTTGAGACCGCTGGGATCAAAGTTGTTGCTATGAAAAAATTGCATTTAAGCCAAAAGCAGGCAGAAGGCTTTTATGCTGTTCATAAAGAGAGACCTTTTTTTAAAAGTTTGACTGAGTTTATGACTTCAGGACCAATTGTAGCTATGGTTCTTGAGGGTGAAGATGTTATTGCAAAAAATCGCAAACTTATGGGGGCAACTAATTTCCAAAACGCCGAAGAGGGCACAATCAGAAGAGACTATGCAACTGATATTGAGAAAAATGTGGTTCATGGTTCTGATGCACCAGAAACAGCGGCATTTGAAATTGCCTATTTTTTCAGCACTATGGAAATAGTTGGTTGATTCTTTCCACGTTCAAATTTTATTAAGATCCAAACCTCAGAAATCCCCTCTCCATAAATCAACGGAAAGGGGATTTCTTCTTTATCCTATCCAAATTAAATGTAAAGGAGCAAAACATAATGAGCCTGCCAGAATGTAAAAAAATACTTCATATCGGCGATAAATCATACACGATTTGTAATATCTCAATTCTTGAACAAAAAGGGGTTGCAGATATTCAGAGACTGCCTTTTTCAATAAGAATATTGCTTGAAAACCTCTTACGGAATTTAGACGGTGATATTGTAAAAGAACAAGATATTATAAATGTCTTGAACTGGGGACACCATCCAGTTGATGAGCCTGTTATGATTCCATTTCATCCTGCAAGAGTTTTGATGCAAGACTTTACAGGTGTTCCAGCAGTTGTTGATCTTGCTTCTATGCGTGATGCTGTAATGGAAACAGGTGGAGATCCTGAAAGGATAAACCCTCTTGTGCCAGTTGATCTTGTGGTTGACCACTCTGTTCAGGTCGATTTTTATGGGACAGAGCGTGCTGCAGAACTTAATGTTGGTTTGGAGTATAAAAGAAATATTGAACGTTATAAACTACTTAAATGGGCACAAAAAAGTTTTGATAACTTTAGAGTAGTTCCCCCGGGTTCTGGTATATGTCATCAGGTAAATCTTGAATATTTAGCACAAGTTGTAAACACTCTAAATCGTGATGGCTCGACAATTGCCTTTCCAGATACCCTTGTTGGAACAGATTCCCACACAACAATGATTAATGGACTTGGAGTTCTTGGCTGGGGTGTTGGTGGTATTGAGGCTGAAGCTGTGATGTTAGGTCAGCCATATTTTATGACTCTTCCTGATGTTATTGGCGTAAATCTTATAGGCAAACCAGCTATTGGAGTAACAGCTACTGACATTGTTCTTCACATAACCCATATTTTAAGAAAAGAGAAAGTGGTTGAGAAATTTGTTGAGTTTACAGGAGAAGGCATGAAGGCTCTCTCATTAACAGATAGAGCTACCATAGCAAATATGTCTCCTGAATATGGCGCAACTATGGGCTTTTTTCCTGTTGATGAGAATACAATAAACTACCTTGCAACAACAGGTAGAGGTCATCTAACTAAATTCGTTGAAAATTATTCTAAAGAGTGTTCTTTATTTTGCAGAGGAGATGAAGCTATTGAATTTACAAGAATAGTTGATATTGAGCTCTCTGAAGTTAGACCATCAGTTGCTGGGCCTTATAGACCTCAAGACAGAATTTATCTTACAGATGTTAAGAACTCTTTTGTTAAAGAGTTTAAATTAGGTGATAATCCAATCGTAACTTTAAATAGTGATGATGTAAACCTTAAGTCCCAAACTGATGAGGTAAATTTAGGAATTCAACCTGATAATATTAAAAATAGTTTAACCTCTAACAATAAGCTAACCATCACAAATGGAAGCGTTGTAATTGCTGCAATAACATCTTGCACAAACACATCAAATCCAAGTGTAATGGTAGGTGCTGGTCTTGTTGCAAAAAAGGCTGTGGAGCTTGGTCTTGAAGTCCCATCGTTTGTTAAAACTTCCCTTTCTCCTGGTTCAAAAGTTGTCCTTGATTATCTAAAATCATCAGGGCTTATGCCATATCTTGAAAAATTGGGCTTTCATACTTCTGGTTTTGGCTGCATGACTTGTATTGGCAACAGTGGACCTCTGTGTGCTGGTATTGAAGAGGCAATTAAAGCCAATGATCTAAAAGTTGCCTCTGTTCTCTCTGGTAACAGAAACTTTGAGGCAAGGGTTCATCAAAGTACAAAAGCAAATTATCTTATGTCTCCAATTCTTGTGGTTATCTACGCTTTGGCTGGCAGAGTTGATATAGACTTTGATAAAGAGCCAATTGGTTACTCAAGCATAACTGCCCACGACTCTAAAGACTCTTCAATCAACACAACTCAAAAACCAGTGTTTATGAAAGATATTTTTCCGACTGAAAGCGAAATCCAAAAAATTGTTTCAGAGCATGTTAAAGAAGAGTATTTTATTAACCAATACGCTGCAATATTTAAAGGCGATAAACTCTGGCAAGAGCTTGATGTTGCTGAAAGCAAAACTTTTCAATGGGAGAAAGATTCACTCTATATCAGAAGACCTCCATTTTTTGAGGGTTTCAAAAAAGAGCCAACACTACCCAAAAATATTGAAAATGCAAGACCCTTTCTTATGCTTGGTGATTCAATAACTACAGACCATATATCTCCTGCTGGAACTATAAGAAAAGATTATCCTGCTGGTCTATATCTTCAATCTCACGGTATTAGCCCAAATGAT
>JADFXA010000032.1 GCA_015233755.1 Desulfamplus sp.
TTGAAGAGTTCTATTAAGGGTTCTACCATGCTGACAGCTGATGGCTTATCAATTGCTGAAGATATAAAACAGCTTGATGAACTGATAAATAACTTTGACTTTCCTAATGCCTTGCTCTCTATTAAAAATATTGCAAATAAGATAAATATTACATTGTAGTTGTCTAATTATCAAAAAATATAATCCTAAAAATAGTCTTTGATAAATAGCTCTCAAATATTTTTTTGGAGTTTTATAAATCACAATGGATATAAACAGCATAAAGCCATCAATATTAATTGTTGACGATGAACCGTATAATATAAAGATATTAAATGAGCTTCTGCGCTCTAATTACAATACTCGTGTAGCAACAAATGGTGAAAGAGCGTTGGAGATAGCAATGTCAGATAACCCTCCTGACCTTATTTTGCTTGACGTTATGATGCCGGGAATAGATGGTTATGAAGTATGTAAAAGATTAAAGTCAGTTGCAAATACTCAAGATATTCCTGTTATTTTTATAACTGCAAAAACAGATGAGCAAGATGAAGTAAGAGGATTCGAGGCAGGTGCAGTTGATTATGTTACAAAGCCTTTTAGACCGATTGTTGTTGAGGCAAGAGTTAGAACCCATATTGATCTTAAAATCAAAACTCAACTATTAAAAAATCAATCTCTACGTGATGGCTTGACAGGAATAGCAAACCGCCGCTGTTTTAATGACTACCTTGATACTATGTGGAGCTGCTGTCTTCGTGACCCTTCACCAATCTCTCTAATTATTCTCGATATTGATCATTTTAAGTTATATAATGATAAGTATGGACATCAAGAAGGTGATTCCTGCCTTATCAGAGTTGCTGATTGTCTTGAAGCGTCAATAAGACGTAAAATAGATATTGTAGCACGTTATGGGGGTGAAGAGTTTGGCTGCATTTTGCCAAAGACAGATTTAGAAGGTGCTTGTCAGGTCGCTCAAAAGTTTCAAAATGAGATACTCTCCCTTCAAATACCCCATATTGATTCATCTACAAATGGCTGTGTAAGTGTAAGTCAAGGAGTTGCAACATTAATTCCATCTCGACAATCTGCATCTGATGATTTGCTGAGAATGGCTGACCAAGCTCTTTATAAGGCAAAAGATAGCGGTAGGAACAGATTCTGTGTATACTAATTTTATCTTAAGATCATATCTTCAGCTTAAAATAAAAATGAAACCACACCTCAACTAATTAAGTCCGTGTAAATTATATATATCAGAAATATTAGAGATTAGATTTGCCTTGTTTTTCCTTGACTCAATAAATATGTAAAAGTATATAAACAAAACTCATTTAGTTGTTTAGTCAGTAAATAGTTTTTTTTATTAATCCATAGTTTTATTTGTTAATTCACCATTAATTTTAATTATTTTAAGGAGATTGTTATGAAAAAAAGATGTAAATTGTTGGCTGTTATTACAGTATCGCTTTTTACCCTTGCTTTTGCAGTAAGTGCAATGGCAGGAGATACAATTAAACTTGGTATTGCTGGTGCACACAGCGGAGACCTTGCCTCTTATGGTCTTCCAACAGTTAATGCAGCAAAAATTATTGTTAAAAAGATCAATGCAAACGGCGGAGTTCTTGGTAAACAGGTAGAGTTACTTATTGAAGATGATGTTTGTAAACCAGAAGTTGCTGGAAATACAGCAACAAAATTAGTCTCTGATGGTGCTAATGTTGTTATCGGCCATATATGCAGCGGCGCTACAAAATCTGCTCTCGGCATCTACAAAAATTCAAACATTATAACAATTTCACCATCTGCAACAGCTCCAGATTTAACTTTGAGCGGCGAATATCCAAACTTCTTTAGAACCATTGCCCATGATGCTGTTCAAGCTCAGGTTCAGGCAAAATATGCAGTTGAAACCCTTAAAGTTAAAACAGTTGCTATCCTTCATGACAAAGGAGATTATGGAAAAGGTCAGGCTGAACTTGCTCAGAAATATTTTACAGAAGCTGGTGTAAAGGTAGTTCTTTTTGAAGGTGTAACACCTGGTGCTGTTGATTACTCTGCTATAGTAACCAAAGTTAAAAGCAAAAAACCAGAACTTGTAATATGGGGCGGATACCACCCAGAGGCATCAAAAATTGTTACTCTTATGAGAAAAAAGAAGATGCAGACAATTTTCATGGGCGGTGATGGTATTAAAGATGACACCTTTATTAAAGTTGGTGGTAAATTTACAGAAGGCGTATATGCAACTGGTCCAAGAGATATTTCAAAGAACGCTCTTGCTATTCAAGCAAAAAAAGAGCATCAAGATGCTTATAGCTCAGACCCAGGAGCTTTTTATGATAATGCCTACTCAGCAACTCTTGCTGTTTTAAATGCAATTCAAAAAGCTGGCTCAACAGATTATGCTGCTGTTGTAAAAGCCCTTCATACAGAAGATGTTGAAACTCCACTTGGAAAAATAAAATTTGACGAAAAAGGCGATGCAACCGGCATCGGTTTTTCAGTTTACAAAATTGAAAAAGGTACTTTTGTTGAACAAAAATAGACTCTTTTCTTGATCTTACCCCTTTTCCCCCTCTCTACTAAAAAAGAGGGGGAAGCACTCCTCCCTCTTTTAAAAAGCAGGAAAATTTATGGATTTTGAATATTTTACACAACTCTTTTTTGGTGGATTGACCAGAGGAAGCATTTATGCCCTTATAGCTTTAGGATACACTATGGTTTATGGCATAATAGAGCTCATAAATTTTGCACATGGCGAAATTTATATGATAGGTGCTTTTACAGGACTTATAATATCAACTGTTCTTACAATGATGGGTATGCCGGCTATTGCTGTAATGGTTCTTGCTGGTATGGCAGCTATAATTTACTCTTGTGCCTATGGATATACTATGGAGAAAATTGCATATAAACCTTTACGAAATGCACCAAGGCTATCCGTATTGATAAGTGCTATCGGCATGTCTCTATTTTTACAAAACTATGTCCTTCTTGCCCAGACTTCTGATTTTTTACCATTCCCAAGTCTTGTTCCAGAGTTTGAATTTTGGGAACCATACTCACATATTTTAACTTCACCTGAGCTTATGATTTTATCAACAACAGTAGTTGTAATGATTTTGCTTACAATTCTTATAAAATTTACAAAAATTGGAAAGGCTATGCGTGCAACTTCTCAAGATAAAATGATGGCGGCACTTCTTGGGATAAATGTTGATCAAGTTATTTCAGCAACTTTTGTTGTTGGCTCTGCAACAGCAGCAATCGGAGGCGTCTTAATAGCCTCTCATATTGGTCAGATAAATTTTTATATGGGTTTTATCGCTGGTATTAAAGCATTTGTCGCAGCAGTTCTTGGAGGTATTGGAAGTATTCCTGGTGCTGTATTAGGAGCATTGGTATTGGGTTGGACAGAAAGTTTTTTCACAGGCTACATATCAAGCGATTATGAAGATGTTTTTGCGTTTATATTTCTTGTAGTTATTCTAATATTTAGACCATCAGGAATACTTGGACGGTCCCAGATTCAAAAGGTGTAGATATGACAGCAAAACAGGAACTTAAAAAATCAATTATAGCCTCAGTATGGTTTATGTTTCTTACATTTCCCATTATGGTTATTAAAGTAAATACAGTTACTCACACCATTGATTGGCGTTGGCACAATATGGCACTTGTAGGCATTGGATCATTTTTTCTATCCATGTTATGGCGTTATCTTCTTAAAAAAAAGGAAGAGGGTGGAAAAAAAGAGAAAAAGGCTGGTCTCTCATTTATCCAAAGACTTTTGCAAGAAAAACAGTTTGCCCTTCCAGGAATTGTAATAATATCTATTATCACAATTCTCTTTCCTCATATATTTTCCATGTATCAGACCAATATTATGACATCAGCACTTATATTTGTGGTTCTTGGGCTTGGACTTAATATTGTAATTGGCCTTGCTGGACTTTTGGTGCTTGGATATGCAGCTTTTTTTGCAGTTGGTGCCTACTCTTATGCTCTTTTAAATCTCCATTATGGCGTTGGTTTTTGGGTTGCTTTGCCTATTGGTGGTATTCTTGCAGCTTTTTTTGGGATTTTACTTGGTTATCCTGTGCTAAGACTTAGAGGTGACTATCTTGCCATTGTAACGCTTGGTTTTGGTGAAATTATCCGCCTTGTTCTGGAGAATTGGAATGAATTTTCGTTTGGTCCAAGTGGTATAAAAAATATCCCCAAACCAGGATTTTTAGGCATTGAAATGTCAATGCAGACAACTACTATTTATGTTTTCTACATAGTTGTTCTATTAGTTGTATTTACCATTTTTGTTATTAACAGGCTTAAGAACTCTCGTATTGGAAGGGCATGGACAGCATTAAAAGATGATGAGATAGCCTCCCAAGCAATGGGTATTGACAAGGCAAAAACAAAACTTCGTGCCTTTGCACTTGGCGCTACATGGGCTGGAATGGCTGGAGTTGTATTTGCTTCTAAAACAACCTTTATTAACCCTGCAAGTTTCACTTTATGGGAATCTGTAATTATTCTTTGCACCGTTGTTCTTGGTGGCATGGGTTCAATTGCTGGTGTTATTGCTGGTGCCCTTTTATTAATTCTTCTTCCTGAATATATGAGAGACTTCGGAGAGTTTAGAATGATAACTTTTGGTGCAGTTCTAATACTTATGATGATCTTCAGACCAGGTGGAATGATTGAAGATGTTCGTAAAACATACAAATTTGAGAAATAGAAAATATGAAACCAATTCTTGAAGTAAAAAGTATGACAATGGATTTTGGAGGGTTGCGGGCAATTGACAACGTTGACCTATCCATTGAAAAAGGGCAGATTGTAGCCCTCATTGGACCAAACGGCGCTGGCAAAACAACATTTTTTAACTGCATAACAGGCATCTATACTCCAACTCACGGAGATATTTATATCTCTCCAAATGGTTCAGAAGATGGTAAAAATGAGCGTATTAATGGCTTAAAGCCTAACATTGTAACCAGAAAAGGTCTTGCCAGAACATTTCAGAACATACGACTCTTTACCTCCATGACAGTGCTTGAAAATGTAATGATAGGGTGTCATGCAATTACAAAAGCTGGAATAATGGGTGCTATATTTAGAGGTGCATCAACAAAGAGTGAAGAGAAGCTAATCGTTGAAAAAAGCTATTTAATATTAGAAAAAATTGGTCTTTCAAAGTATGTTGATGAGTTAGCAGTGAATCTACCTTATGGCGCACAAAGAAGGCTTGAAATTGCACGTGCACTTGCAACTGACCCATTTTTGCTGCTTTTAGATGAACCAGCCGCTGGAATGAATCCGCAAGAGACAATGGAGTTAGACGAGCTTATTCTTAAAATCCGCAACTCTGAGGGAATCTCAATTTTATTGATCGAACATGACATGAAACTTGTAATGAGCCTTTCAGAAAAGATTTATGTTGTAGATTATGGTAAAAAAATAGCAGAAGGAACTCCAGAAGAGATACGTCATAATCCTGTGGTTATAAAAGCATATTTAGGTGAAGAAGTTGATGCGTAAATTAAACAAAAGAGTCAAAATATATCTACTTATGGAGAGATAAAGATGCTTAAACTAAAAAATGTTCAGGCATTCTACGGCAACATTCAAGCTCTAAAAGATATCAGCATGGATGTTAAAGAGGGTGAAATTATAACATTAATTGGTGCTAATGGTGCTGGCAAATCAACAACTTTAATGACTATCTGCGGTATCGTGCCTATAAGATCAGGTGAAATATTATTTGAAGGACAAACAATTAATAAGATGCCCCCTAATAAGATTGTTGCACTTGGCATAAATCAAGTTCCAGAAGGACGCCACATATTTCCATATCTAACTGTTATGGAAAATCTTGATATGGGGACATTCTTAAGAAATGACAAAGATGGAATAAAAAAGGATTTAGATTATATATTTACTCTGTTTCCAAGACTTGCAGAGAGACGAAATCAAGCAGGAGGAACATTAAGCGGTGGTGAACAGCAGATGCTTGCTATATCAAGGGCAATAATGACACGCCCAAGGCTTCTGCTTTTAGATGAACCTTCACTTGGATTGGCTCCTATCATAACCCACCAGATATTTGATATTATAAAAAAGATAAATAAAGATAATAAAACCACAATATTTTTAGTTGAACAGAATGCCAACCTTGCCCTTAATGTTGCAGATCGTGGATATGTAATGGAAAATGGGCTCATCACAATGACAGATACAGGCAAAAATCTTTTGGCAAATGAAGATGTAAAGAAAGCTTATTTAGGGATATAGCTCAAAAAATATGCCAATATTAGTAGCAAAATTACCAGATAATTCTATAATTGAGTTTGATAGAGGTTCATTCGATGATTGGTGTGTCTATCTTAAACGCCCGAACCAGACACGATATGCCCCTAAGGATATTCAATACTTTGGTATTCTTAAGAACTTAAGCACAATTTATGGTAATAAACAGATATATGATGATTTTGTAAAAATCTACAACAACACAAATTGGCATATTGATAGCAACGTTATAAACAATATAATTCAAATTTCATCATATTATAGAGAACACCGTAATGAAATCTGTATCTGGCTCACTGTTATCTATGCTGGTATGATAGCTGAAGAGAATAAAGAAAATGCGATTTTAAAAAAACGAGTAAAGCGATTAGGCTTGCATCAAGTTCTTATAGAAGGTTTTGCACCTGATTGTGCTGCAAATTTCAGTCGTGGCAAGAGATGGAGAGAGCTTGATATGGTTTGCAAATCAAAAGGATTCTAATAAACGGTAATCATTAAGTGAATAAAGCAAAACCTTTTTTAAAATGGGCGGGTGGAAAAAATCAACTTCTTAAGCAGTTTGACAATTACTATCCAGATGAGCTTCATCAGGGTAAAATTGAAAAATACATAGAGCCTTTTGTTGGAGGTGGAGCTGTTTTTTTTGAAATTATACAAAAATATAACGTTACCCACTCTTACATATCTGATATAAATAAAAATTTGATCCTAACCTATGTTGTTCTTCAAAAAAAACTTTTCAAATTATTAGAAATTTTAGATAAATATCAAAAACAGTATCATAGTATTGAAGAAGAACAACGCAAACCTCTCTTTCTATCAATTAGAGAAGATTTCAATTCTCAACAATCCAAAATAAATTATAAAAAATTATCAGATAAATGGGTTTTGCTAGCTGCTCAACTCATTTTTCTTAATAAAACCTGTTTTAATGGATTATTCCGTCTAAATTCAAAAGGTGAGTTCAATGTGCCTTTTGGTAAATATAAGAATCCAAATATATTAGATATGGATAACTTAATATCAGTATCTAATATATTACAAAATACTGAAATCGTTATTGCAGACTATAAGAGATGTTTTAAGATTGCGGATGAAAAAACATTTATCTATTTTGATCCACCTTATAGACCTATCAGTAAAACATCAAATTTTACCAATTATTCTGCTTTTGGATTTACTGATAAAGAGCAGATTAAGTTAGCTCAATTTTTCAAAAAATTGGATACGGAGAAAAACGCTAAATTAATGTTAAGTAACTCAGATCCAAAAAACGAAAATCCAGATGATAGCTTTTTTGAAAAACTTTATGGTGAATACAAATTAAACCGCGTTTATGCAAACAGAATGATAAACTGCAACGGTAAGAAACGAGGGCAAGTTACTGAATTAGTTATTACAAATTACTAATTTTAAAAAGAGATTAAAATGGAAACCTTATTTTCAATCAAAGAAGCAAGTGAATGGGCAACAAAACATCTTGGGAAAAACGTTACTACCTCTAACATTTCTTATCTTATACAATATGGTAGAGTGAAAAAAATTGGGAATAATGGAACAACACAAATTTCAAAACAAGAGTTAATTGATTACTATAAATCTTATAATGACAAACGAGAAATTTCTTGGAAAAACCAATTAGGTGAAGATTTAAATTGGGCTTTATCATTTGAACAATACAAAGAATCTGAAACAACAAAGCATGTCCACAGGCTGCATCCTTATAAAGGTAAATTTATTCCGCAACTTGTAGAATATTTTTTAGACACACATGTAGATAATTTCAAAAAAGAGAGCTATTTCTCAAAGGGAGATATTATTCTTGACCCTTTTTCTGGGAGTGGAACATCAATTGTTCAATCATGCGAATTAGGAATGCACTCTATAGGCGTTGATGTCTCAGCTTTTAATACGCTGATTGGAAACTGTAAAATTACAAAATACGATTTAGCAGAAGTTCAATCAGAAGGTTATCGAATAACAAAATTACTTGAAAAGTTCCTTTTAAATTCACATACAACTGAATTTGAGGATAGGTTATTAAAAGAGCTTTATAAGTTTAACAACGATTACTTTCCTGTTCCAGATTACAAATACAGGGTTAAACAAGGGGAAATTGACGAAGATAAGTATGGAGCAGAAAAAGAAAAAATGTTTCTTCCCATATTTAACAGACTTATCAAAGAGTATGATATTAAACTAAGACAAGATAACGCGGAAAATTTTTTGGATAAATGGTATTCTCATCATGTAAGAGATGAAATTAGATTTGTCTTTGAGGAAATTAAAAAAATAAAAAACTCTGATACAAAAAAAATCCTTAATATTATACTAAGTCGGACTATTCGTTCATGCAGAGCCACAACCCACGCTGATTTAGCAACCCTAAAAGAACCCATTACCTCAACTTATTACTGTGCTAAACATGGCAAAATATGCAAACCACTCTTCTCAATCTTAAAATGGTGGAAAACATATACTAAGGACACTATTAATCGTCTTATTCAATTTGACAAATTAAGAACTCAAACTTTTCATATATGTCTTAGCGGAGATAGTAGAACAATAAATATATTAAATGAGATTGAAAAGATAAATCCCACATTTTCTCAAAAGGTAAAAGATCAGAAAATTAAAGGGATTTTTTCAAGTCCCCCTTATGTTGGATTGATTAACTATCACGAACAACATGCTTATGCTTATGATCTCTTTGGGTTTGATAGAAAAGATGATTTAGAAATAGGATCGCTTTATAAAGGACAAGGCAAAGAGGCAAAAGAGAGTTATGTTCAAGGTATCACAGATGTCTTAAATAACTGTAAAAAATTTTTGGTAGAAGATTATGAGATTTTTCTTGTAGCAAATGACAAATACAATTTATATCCCACTATTGCTGAAAATTCAGGAATGCAAATTGTCAATCAATATAAGCGACCAGTATTAAATCGCACTGAAAAAGATAAAGGTGCGTATTCAGAAATTATTTTCCATTTAAGGAAAAAATAATGGCATTAACCCAAGAGCAAATTAACCGTGTTGAGAATGTTTTACGCGATAGTCTAAGAAATAAGTTCCAAAATTATAATCCAGAACCAGCATCTATGCCATTTCACACAAGGTTACTTGGCAGAGATAGAATGGCTTTGTTCTCCTTTATCCATTCTATGAATACAAATTTTGGAACAACTATTTTTGAACCTGTTGCATTAGCACTTGCTTCATCTACTTTTGTAAGTGCTTTATCTCAACAGGTAGCAGGAAAACAGATATCATCTGAGGCACATAGGGTTATTCAAAATATAATTGATGGATTAACAACAGCAAATCAACTTCCAAATAAACCAAATGAAATTGATGCTATCAGAGCAGTTTGCAGACAAGGTGAAATGAAAAATGTCAAGCTGACCAAAGTAGATATTAAACTTACGGCTCAAGATGGAACAATCTACTTATTTGATTTGAAGACTGCAAAACCTAATGCTGGTGGTTTTAAAGAATTTAAGCGGACACTCTTAGAATGGGTTGCCGCAGCATTGGCAATAAATCCAAATGAAAATATTCAATCGTTCATTGCAATTCCATATAACCCTTATGATCCCAAACCATACAGCAGATGGACTATAAGAGGAATGTTAGATTTAGATAATGAGTTAAAAGTTGCAAATGAATTTTGGGATTTCATTGGAGGTGAAGGAGCTTATCAAAGCTTACTTGATATTTTTGAAAGAATCGGAATTGAGTTACGACCAGAAATAGACAATTACTTTAAAAGATATAATCATTAATTAAAGGCAGATAATGAACATTCGTTTTAAAAATGGCATAATATCAGGGATAAAAAGAGGATTATCAGGTTATCTGTGGCTCTTAAAAATCCTCACTCCAATATCATTTGGCACAGCACTTCTTGTCTATTCAGGTTGGCTGTATAAGATAGATTTTCTAATAGAGCCGGTAATGGGAATTATCTCCCTGCCCGCATCTGCTGCATTGCCTCTGATAATAGGAATGTTTACAGGGATTTATGGTGCTATTGGTGCAATGGCAGCTCTTCCGCTGACTGTTGATCAGATGACGCTTATTGCTATATTTTTACTAATATCTCACAACCTCATACAAGAGAGCATTGTTCAGGGACAATCTGGCTTAAATCCTCTTATTGCAGCGGCTTTTAGGCTTATGGCATCATTTGTTGTAACCGCTATTGTAGCTATTATCATAGACCCTGAACATAGTGAATCAGCTGTAGTATCTGTTGATAGCCTCCATAAGACCATCCCTTTTATCGAAATGCTTAAAAACTGGCTTATTGACTTTATACCGCTTTCAGTTAAAATTTTCACAATTATCATGCCGTTAATGGTTGTTATGGAGTTGATGAAAGCATTTGATCTTATACGACACATAGTGAAAACAATCTCTCCTATACTCTCAATTATGGGACTTAGCCGATCAACTGGAGTGTTGTGGCTTACTGCCGCTTGCTTTGGTCTTGCATACGGCGCGGCTCTAATTGTTGATGAGACAAAAAATAACACATTTGAAAAAGATGAGCTTATACGCCTTCACCTATCAATTGGCATAAATCACGCCATTATTGAAGACCCTGCTCTATTTTTACCACTTGGAATTGCCCCTTTTTGGCTCTGGATTCCACGTCTTTTAGCCGCTATCTTAATCATTTATTTAATTAATTTTATTAATCTTGTCAGAAAACTCAATGCTGATAGGAAGAAACCCCATGCTGATAGAACTTGCCATAAAAAACTTTGCAATCATTGATGACATCAAAATCTCCTTTTCAAAAGGGCTTTCTATATTAACTGGGGAGACGGGTGCTGGAAAATCAATTATCATTGAAGCTGTTAACCTCCTTCTTGGTGGTCGTGCTTCTGCTGATCTTGTCAGGTCTGGAGAAAAACATGCTGAACTTGAAGCGCTTTTTTTGATCGAACCCAATTCAGCTCCTGCCCGCATAATGAAAGAGTATGATTTTAACCCTTTAGAAGGCCTTAAAATACGCCGGATTATCAGCCTAAACGGAAGACACAAAATATTTATCAACTCTCAAAAATCAACCATACAGACCCTAAAACTTGTAACAGAAAATCTTGCATCAATATCAAGTCAACATGCGCATCAAGGGCTATTAAACGAAGAGAACCATCTTGATATTATTGACACCTTTGCAGGAACGTGGGCAGATAGAAAGGAAATTCAAACTATCTACAACGAGCTTGTTCCTCTGGTGAAAGAGATTAGTAGTCTTAAATCCAACATTGACAAGATAAAAGAGGAGAATGAACTTTTAAGATTTCAAATAGATGAAATTGAGAAGGCTGATATAAAACCTCAAGAAGATGAAACTCTTGAGATGGAGAAAAACAGGCTTAAAAATGGCTCTCAGATTTATTCGATAATTCAGTCTGGTATGAATGATATATACTCTAAAGATGGTTCAGTTTTAGAGAAACTTGGTTCCATTAAGGCAGATTTTGAAAAGTATAGCCAAATTGATAAAGGACTTGGTCGGAGTGCTCAAACCCTTAGCCGAGCGATGGTTGAGCTGGAAGATTTAACAGATGAATTAAGAAAGATGTCAGATAATATTGACCTTGATCCTGACTCTTTAGAGCATACTCAAGCTCGTCTTGATCTAATACAAAGACTTAAGAGAAAATATGGCGGCATTGGTATTGGCAGCACAAGTGTTTGTTCTCTTGATGAGCTGTTTAAACGCCTTAAATCAATGAAAGAGACAATAGCAGAGACAGACAATATTGCTGAACGTATTGAAAAGATGGAAAAACAGGCTTCTCTTTTATCTGCAAAGATTGGAGAAAAAGCCATTATGCTTTCCAAGAAGCGTTCAGATGCTGCAACAAAACTTGCTCATCTTGCTGAAAATGAGCTAAGAGAACTTGAGATGGTTAATACTAAATTTGATGTTCTCGTTGATCAGACAATTATAGCTGGTAAAAACGCTAATAGTTATCCACAAATTGAGCTGTCTTCTGGCTCTATTTATCCTCCTCAATTAGAGCTATGTTCTGACACTACTCATATTCAAATTGAGCTATCTTCTGATAAAACTATATCAAATCTGCTCTCTGTGCATGGAATGAAAATATACCCAACAGGTATTGATCGCGTATCGTTTTTGATGGCACCAAATCTCGGTGAGCCGCCAAAACCTCTTAACCGGATAGCTTCAGGCGGTGAACTATCACGAGTTGTCCTTGCATTAAAGGCAGTTCTTTCTGCAAATGAGTCTCAAGGGACATTGGTATTTGATGAGGTTGATGCGGGAATTGGAGGGAGAACTTCTGATAAAGTGGGGATTAAACTTAAAAAATTATCTGAAAAATATCAAGTTATCTGTATTACACATCTTGCTCAGATTGCAAAACATGGAACTACACATTACAAAATTGAGAAAAAGGTGGTTAATAATCGGACTTCTACTGTTATCACACCTCTTCTTGGACATGAAGAGCGAATAGGTGAACTTGCAAGAATGATGGGTGGCTCAAGCATCTCACAAGCAACTCTTGATCATGCGGCAGAGATGTTAAGTTAATCGTTTTTATTCAAATTATAGGCTATAAATTAAAATTTGTAATTGTTTAGAGTTTTCTACTCGCATGAAAAAAAGGGAAAATAGAGATTACATGAAAAATAGCGACAAATATTTAAAGAGCAGCTCTTTTAAAATAATAGCAATCATACCGTCAAGATATGGCTCAAAAAGATTTGAAGGTAAACCCCTTGCAAATGTTGCAAGAAAGCCAATGATACAAAGAGTCTATGAGCAAGCCCTTAAAGCAGAAAATATTGAAACAGTTCTTGTAGCAACTGATGATCAAAGAATATTCAAAGCGGTTGAAGAGTTTGGTGGAAAGGCAATTCTCACAAAATCATCGCTTAGATCAGGTACAGATAGGGTATCACAGGCTGCAACTCTTTTGGGGCTCTCCCCTGATGATATTGTGGTAAATATTCAAGGGGATCAACCTATTTTCAACCCTCTTTGCATTAACCAGATGGTTGCCCCATTTAAAACAGATCCAGACCTTTTTATGTCAACTCTTGCCTGTAAAATAACCAACCCACGTGAGATAACAGACCCAAAAGATGTTAAAGTTGTTATGGATAAAAATGGCTGCGCCTTATATTTTTCAAGATCACAAATTCCATTTCCACGAGATGGAGGAGAGGTCTGTTATTATAAACATCTTGGGTTTTACGCCTACAGAAAGTCATTTCTTGATGTTGTTGCTTCACTTGATGAAGGTTATCTTGAAAATATTGAAAAACTTGAGCAGCTAAGAGTTCTTGAGAATGGATATAAAATTCGTGTGGTAATCACTGAACATGACTCACCAGAGGTTGATATTCCTGAAGATATTGAACGTATTGAAAATCAGATAATAGGATGACATTCAAATTTTTCAGAAACTCTATTTAACTGAATGGAGTTTAAAGTAGAATCCCTTAAGATTCATAAGCATATCATGGTTTCCGAACTCAATAACTTTGCCATCTTTAAGAACAATTATTTTATCCGCAGTCATTGCGGATCTTAATCGGTGGGCAATAGTTATTGATGTTCGGTTTTCTCTTAATTTTGCTGTGGCAATCCTTATTTTCTCTTCAGATTCTGTATCAACATAAGATGTAGCTTCATCAAATATTATTAAATCAGGGTGGTGGGCAAATGCTCTTGCAATTGATATTAATTGACGCTCACCACTTGAAAGAGAAGCACCTCCCTCAGAAATTAGCGTATTAACGCCATTTGGCATATGGTCAACAATTGACTTTAGATATGATAGCTCAAGTATTTCATCTAATTGCGCATCTGTAAAGCTGCG
>JADFXA010000330.1 GCA_015233755.1 Desulfamplus sp.
TAAGTTACTGAATGAATTTAAGAAATAAATTGTAATGCAAACAAGATCAATTTACGATAGCGCTCATTATATACAAATATATTTAATTTAACTTCTTGCAAAATATCTAAAAGAGGTTAAAATTCCTAATTTTTAAATTTTTTAAATAGTCTTTTTAGAAATTATTTGGAGGATAGTAATTATGAGTAATGACAGAGGATATTATGGAGAGTTTGGCGGAGCCTTTATACCAGAGATTCTTGTTGCCACATTTGATGAGCTGACACGACAATTTCGTAAAGTCAAAGACGATCCGAGCTTTTGGCAGACATATTCAGACCTTATGTCAAACTATTCTTGCAGACCAACGCCTCTTACATTTGCCGAAAATCTAACACGCCATTTTGGCGGAGCAAAAATATATATAAAAAGAGAAGATTTAAACCATACAGGTGCTCATAAGGCAAATAACGTAATGGGGCAAGGGCTTTTAGTGCAGCGTATGGGTAAAACCCGCGTAATTGCAGAGACTGGAGCTGGGCAGCATGGAGTTGCAACTGCAACCATGGCTGCAAAATTTGGATTTGAATGCACAATTTATATGGGTGAAGTTGATGTAAAACGCCAGCGTCCAAATGTATTTTGGATGGAGCAGATGGGTGCAACAGTTATACCTGTAACTGACGGTACCCGCATATTAAAAGATGCGATAAATGAGGCATTTCGTGATTGGGTTACCAATATGGATAACACCCACTATGTGCTTGGAACAGCGTGTGGACCACACCCATTTCCTGAAATGGTCTCATTTTTTCAATCAATCATTGGAAAAGAGGCACGTCAGCAAATACTTGAGTTAGAGGGAAAATTGCCAACCCGCGTTTTTGCGTGTGTTGGGGGAGGCTCAAATGCAATGGGACTTTTTAGTGGATTTCCTGATAACTCTGTTGAATGCGTAGGAGTTGAAGCTGCAGGTTACGGACTTCACACTGGACAGCACGCCTCAAGGCTCTGTTCTCCTGATGCAACAGTAGGAGTTGCTCAAGGATACAAAACATATTTTCTACAAAATGATGATGGTCAAATGAGAGAGACCCACTCTATTGCTGCTGGTCTTGACTATATTGGAGTTTCACCTATCCTATCAAAAATGTACCAAAAAGGTGAGGCAAGATTTGAATCTGCAACAGACCAAGAGGTTATTGATGCGGTTAAACTCACTATGAAAAAAGAGGGTATTATCCCAGCATTGGAGTCTGCACACGCTTTTGCAGGAGCGTTTAGAGAGGCAGCTGAACTTTCATCAGAGGATATAATAATTATCAATCAATCAGGAAGAGGTGATAAAGATATTTTCACCATTGCTGATGCGTTCGGTGATCCCAAATGGAGAGAGTTTATAAAGGAAAAGGCTCTTGATTATAAGTGACATGATATGTTCTAATTTTTAATATTTGAGGCTTAGATTTGACAACTTCACGAAAATTGTCAAATCTTCTAAATATCATTATTCTTAATTTTGACAGAGAATAATTGAATTTGTGAAAACATAAAATAATACAATGGTGAACAGATGCTTGAAAAATATATTCAAAAGAGTCTTAAAACAAAAGATATTCTACTTATGACACACATTGTTGTCGGTTATCCATCGCTTGATGCTTCAATGAAGATTGTAGAAGAGATGGTTAAAGCTGGTGTTGATCTTATGGAGCTCCAGATTCCATTTTCTGAACCAATGGCAGATGGCCCTGTAATTTTAAAGGCAAATCAAAAATCTCTTGAATCAGGCACAACTGTTAAAGATTGTTTTGAGTTTGCCCAAAAGGTTTCAAGCCGCTTTGATATACCATTCCTATTTATGACATACTACAATATCTTATATAAATATGGTGTCCAAAGTTTTGTCGAAGATATGGTAAAAGTTGGTATTAAAGGGGCTATCATTCCAGACCTTCCGCCAGAGGAGGGAATAGAGTATGAAGAGGCAATGAAGAGCAATAACCTTTGTCCTATCTATATCTTTTCTCCAACTACAACAGATGAACGAATGAGATATATTTCATCATGTGGGAAAGGTTTTATCTACTGTATGGCGCGCAAGGGGGTTACAGGTAAAACAACTCAATTTTCCAATGAGCTTGATGAATATTTTGGAAGATGCAGAAAAAATACCTCTCTTCCATTAGCAGTAGGTTTTGGAGTTAAAGAGAAAGCTGATATTGATTATCTTAAAGGCAAAGCTGATATTGCTGTAATTGGCTCTCAGACTATCAGACTTGTTGATGAAAAGGGAGTTGAGGCAGTTGGAGATTTTATAAAAGGTTTGTAGTTTATTTTTCAATGCCCTGAAATAAATTTAAGTGCATTAAAATAGAGAAAGTCCACTAAAGCTGGCTATTATTTAGTCTACTTCAGTGGACTTTCTGAAAATCTTAGCCGTGCGATTTACCACTCGGCTAAATTATAAAATTAACTTTTATCAAAAGTTTGTAAAATCATCGTCATCATCAAAAGGAATAACCTGATCTGGTCTTACTTCCCCTTTTTTAGGTTGTGCAGACGCAATCTGTTTTGATTTATTACCACCACCAATATGCCCATGTGAAGAGCCATGTGCAAAATGACCAATAGCCTTTGTTGATGGACGAAGGAGTTGGTGTTCATGCGATCCATGAAATTTTAAAG
>JADFXA010000331.1 GCA_015233755.1 Desulfamplus sp.
TCATCAACTCCAATACCACAAACTCAGTCAAAACAAGAGAATCAAGGCATAACTATTGATATGCAAATGTTTAGTTCAAGAGCTGTTGAAGAAAGGTTTAAGGCAATTAGCTATTTGTTAAATCCCGATTTAGATTTAAAATCAAATAATGAATATCTGAAACAGATTACTTTAAATTTAAAATCAAATGACCACGATCTTGTATTAAACAGTTTAAGGTTAATAGCTCATATATCTTCTGACGAGATATTGCCCGACATCTACTCTTTTTTAAACAAAAAACATTCTGATCCATCTTTAGAACATCAGGCTTTTGAAACACTTTGCGCGTTTGATAACTTTAGTTTTACAGAGCTTATGATGGGTGCAATTGAAAAAAATGCTATCCATGTCCGAATCTCTGCTATCAAGGCTTTAAATAAAAACTATAATGATCCTGTATATGCAAAGGTAAAGAATAGAATTGAGACTGGAAGAGAGCATGGGCAGAAACTGGTACATACAATCCTTGATGCACAGGCTAAAAACCTTATTAATTACCTGCTTGTTTCAGATACCTTTGCAGATATGGCATCAACATACTTAGCAAAAGATGCTCCACCCTCTACTTTAAATAATTATCTTAATATTTTGACAAACAGAGGTCTTAAATCTACTGCAAAGAAGATTGAGTTTAAAGCAGATATGGGAAATAAACTTCAAAACAAACTAAGAGCAATGGTGATAAGCTCCTCTGATACGGTTCAAAAAATCTATGAAAAATTGCTATTAAAAAATGGCTATATCTCAATTGGATTTGATAGCCCTGAGGAGGCTTTTGAACCTATTTCTGCCGACAAACCAGACCTTATTGTAAGCGATCTCTTCTTAAAAGATATGACAGCCCTCGATTTTGCAAGAGAAATAAGGGAATTTTATAGTAAAAAAGATCTCCCTTTTCTTATTTCAACCCGTCAAAAAGATTTTCTTGATCTCAACTTAACAGATAAATATTCAGACTGCGGTATAAATAGTATTTTCAGATTTCCAGAAATAGTTAAAGAAATAAACGAGTTAACTAAATAGATGGAACATTTAGCAATCACAACCAAATTACCCAAAATAGCACTTGGCTCAAGGTTTAAAAATTGTAGAAATATTATAACTCTTGGATTTAAGCCCAATTTTACCGACTATTCACCTGAAGAGATTCAACTTATCAGAAACTCAGATAAAATATATTATCCTACAGCATTTTATGCAAATATGTTCCATATAATGGGTAAGGCTACTTTCCCAAGTTTCACTACATACCATTTTGTGCAGGATAAAATCAGACAGACAGCACTGTTTAATCTGCTAAATATTCCACATCCACGTACTAAAGTTTTTTATGGCACAAAGCAAAAACAAGAGATACTAAATAATTTTTCGTTTCCTTTTATTGCTAAAACACCAAGAGGATCATCGATGGGCAGAGGAGTTTATCTTATTAATAATACTCAAGATTTGGTTAACTATCTTTGCACCACTCAAGATTCTTTAATAAAGCCAACTGAACAAAGCTCTTTTTTATCAGCTAAACCTTCAAAACCTGCATATATTCAGGAATATCTACCTCATCGAAGAGATATTAGGGTGGTGGTGATTGGAAAAGAGGTAGCAATTGCGTATTGGCGAGTTGCTAATTCAGAAGATTTCAGAGCAAATATCTCACGCGGGGGAGATATTTGCTTTGCCCCTATTCCAAAACAAGCTCTTGAGCTTGCACTTTATACAGCAAAAAGTTGCGGTTGGGACGATGTTGGACTTGATATTGTTGAAAGTAAAGGTCAATTTTTTGTGGTTGAGGCAAATATGAAATATGGCCGAAAAGGCTTTGCTAAAGCTGGTATTGACTATAACCTTTTATGTGAGAAATTTATTGAAGAGGGTAAAATTTAAAAGGTATAGCCAACGCTGAAATGAATTCTGCCGGGACTCTCTCCATCTTCTGTATCTAACTTATGACCATATAGTATCCCCACGGGTCCGATTGGCGTGATATATCGTAGTCCAGCCCCAACAGACGATCTAAAACCTCTTGATTCTAAACTGTTTGTTAAATCTATTTTATTTGTTAAATTATCTACTTTTCCAGTGTCTAAAAAGAAGCTGAACTCAAAATCAGCGGGAAGATCGATTCTTGCTTCAAGAGTTGAATTTATAGCTGTACGACCTCCTAATGGATTGCCAATGCTGTCATATTCAAGCATATTCTCCTTAAATCCCCTTACATTTGATGAGCCTCCAAGAAAAAATAGTTGATCTTGTGCTATACTATCTTCTGCTCCAAATGGTTGGATATACCCCATACGACCACGAAGAGCAAAAGTTACTCTATTGAAATATGAGCTATTAAATGAAGAGAAGACTTTGAAAGGAGAGAAATATGTTCGCAAATCAATTTGATATTTGAGAAACCTGTCAAGATCATTATTAAACCCATTGTAAACATCAACTGAAGATGTTGAGAGAAATCCCTTTGTTGGTCTGATTGAAGAGTTTCTTGAATCATATCCCAAAGAGAAAGATGTAACAAGGATATTACGACTCTCTAACTCATCAGTATCTATGTTTTGAGGTTCTCCATAAACAGTTCTGTTTTCATAGTTTAGATTTAATCCAGCAATGAGGT
>JADFXA010000332.1 GCA_015233755.1 Desulfamplus sp.
CCCAATGGAGATGGGGATAATAATTACTCCCTCCCCTTGGGGAGGGGCGGGGAGGGGCAAAATAATTATCTGGAAAGCTATATAACAAATTATAAATATTACGATATATTGCTATCTAAGTTGAATCAAGCAATAGAACCATTGCTTAAAAGTTTACAACCTCTTTTGGAAATTGTCGAAATAGAAGAGGAGAAATCTTCATCAGATAACCTGCAAATTGACAACGCACAAGCTGCCAAGATTATGATTGATCTTTACCGCTATCTTAACTCTAATGATTCAAGATCATTGACAGCTTTTGAATCTCTGAAAGAGATAATGGGTAAATCAACCTTTAAAACTCAAATTTTAGAGATGGAAAAACATATCGATAATTTTAACTTTGTTCCAGCTTTGTCTATCTTGAACAAAATTGCTGAAGATATGAATATCTCTTTAAAATGACACATATTAAAAAAAATCAAATTACTAAATACAGACGAATATTATTTCGTATATCTTTTTCTATAATTTTTTTCTCAGCTTTTGGCACTCTTATCTATGTAATGAATGCCAGAATGTCGGCTTACCCATATAATACATCATTAGATTACAATTACGATTTTCGTGGGACAGATTCAAAAATCATTAATTTGAATCTTAAAAATGGAAAATTTACGCTTCCGCCTATTGACGATCTATATTCTGCCTTCATTAAAATAGAGATCAACACTACATTTATGGGAAGATTTTTTCAGCCTGAAGCCAATTTAACAACATTTTTGAGACTCAAACCAGAGTCAGCCTCTGGTAAGGCTAATGCTCCAGATAAAATTACCATATCAGAATACTTTGAAAATGGTGCAAAGGGAGTTCGATATATCAATATCAGCCGATTCATCGCTTTATCTCAATCTAAACTTGGTTCTACATTTGATATAGAGATTAAAGGCAAATACGTTTTGTTTAAAGATCAGCCGTTAGAGTTAATTTTGTTCAAAAATCAAAACATTTCACACTCTAAGATATTGATCATTGCACCACATCCAGATGATGCTGAAATTGCAGCTTTTGGACTCTACAGCACTTTGAGTCTATCAAATAAGGAAAATCGTTCTGGCAACAGCAAAAATATTTACGTTATTACAGTTACTGCTGGAGATGCTGGTACTTATCAATATGATGAAATTTATAGCAATCGAAAAAATCACTTCCTAAAAAAAGGAAAAATAAGAACATGGAACAGTATTACAGTTCCTCTGCTTGCTGGAATACCGCCTGACAATGTTTTAAATCTTGGTTTTTTTGATGGCACTTTAGAGACAATGTTTAATATAAATCCAGGCTCTGTAAAGGCACCATATACTGGAATCTCAGATATTAACCTCTTTAGAAAACAAAACATTTCACATCTTGTAAATATTCTTGAGGGAGAGGCAAATTGGAACTCTTTAGTCAAAAACATTGAGAACCTTCTAATTGAAATTGAGCCAGATATCATTGTTGCACCTTATCCCGCAATTGATAGCCACCCAGATCATAAATTTTCTTCAATAGCCCTGTTTGAAGCTATTAAAAGAGTTGATATAAGCATAAGACAAGAACAAATTGGAAATAGCCAAAATAAGGAAGATGGTATTAATACCCCTCATTTAAATTATGATAATAAAAATCGTAGTAGTTATGACATAAAGAGTAGATATTTATACCTTTATACCAACCACTTTGTATTAAATGAGTATTATCCTTATGGCAAGAGCGGAGGCGTAATATCCTTACCACCAGCTTTTAAAGAGAGTATATATTTTAAAAGCATCTATTCGCACCTTTTGTCCCCAGATAGAGAGAGAGAAAAAATTTTATCCCTTGAAGCTATGAACGATTTAAGACCAGATACTTCATGGCGATTTTCAGACGATGCTCTAAAGATGGCAGTTATGAGCATTAAGCGAAATGTTTTAGGCAAAGATGTAAGCTATTACAGAAGATCAGTTCGTAACAACGAGCTATTTTTTGTGATACCCATAAGCGACATATATAATAAATTCATTTTAAATAGAATAATAGGTGGATCAGAACAAAAGGCTGCAATCAAATATTGAAGATTCCATTTTATAAAAATATTTAATTTTTTCACTTGTTTTGAGTGTTGTGGTTTGTTATTGAACTTTATAAAAAGTAAGTTGATAATGATAGATATATAATACTACAACCTTCCTATTTTTAACTCCAATTCCTTACACACTTAATGATGGCAAGATAAAATGACCGTAATAATAGATGACGACAAAGATTATACTGACCAATCAAAGAGCTTTCCAGATGATAGAGTGAAATCAAATTATATCCTTCAGCAAGAATGGCTCCAAAAAGTACCTACTCCAATTTTTTATAAAGATGTTTCTGGTAGGTATTTAGGCTGCAATCGTGCTTTTGAAGAATTTATGAATATTGAACGTAATAACATTATAGGGAAAACAGTTCATGAAGTTTGGCCTGAAAAATACGCTTCTATTTATAAAGATAAAGATATTGAACTTATGGAGCATGGAGGTAGTCAAACTTACGAATTTCAAGTTCAGACTTTAAAAGGTGAAGTAAAAGATGTCATTTTTTATAAATCAACTTTTCAAGATAGCGATGGTAAAGTAGGGGGCTTAATCGGATCAATAG
>JADFXA010000333.1 GCA_015233755.1 Desulfamplus sp.
TAATAAAAGCCGTTGATCTTGCTATGGTTAAAAAGATTTCAGCTATTGTTACAGCGCCTATTACAAAAACAGCATTAAAAATGGCTGGTTCTAAATTTCATGGCCACACAGAACTTATTGCGGATAAAACCGCTACTAACGATTACTCTATGATGCTTGCTGGGGAACGGTTAAAAGTCGTACTTGTAACTATCCATATTCCACTATCTGAGGTTTCAAGTAAGCTTACTGTTGATAATATTGTCAAAATTATCAAGATTGCTGGAATTGCACTAAAGAGAAATTTTGGTATTAAGAGACCTCGAATTGCCGTTGCAGGATTAAATCCACATTCAGGCGAAGGTGGAATGTTTGGCAATGAAGAGGATTTAATTATCGCACCCGCTATAAAAAAAGCAAAAGAGATACTATTAGATATTAGAGATGGTCAAGAGTGCAAAGATAGCGGTGAATTTGCTATAGATGGACCTTTTCCCCCTGATACTATATTTTACCATGCCTCACAGGGGAAATATGACTGCGTAATCTGCATGTATCATGATCAAGGTCTTATTCCATTTAAGCTGCTTCACTTTAATGATGGAGTAAATACTACACTTGGACTTCCTATCATAAGAACATCTGTAGATCATGGAACTGCATACGATATTGCGTGGCAAAATAAAGCGGATCATACAAGCCTTGTTGAAGCCATAAAGATGGCTGTAGCTCAAGCCAACAGTTTAAATAATCAGTCTTGACACAATCTTAACCCTTTGATATTTATTTTAGAATAACATTTACATTTGGATAAATTGAGGCTGCGTTAGACAGTCAGATTCAACAGGAGACTTCATGCCCAATACAAAAGATATTAAGAATAACGACTCTGACAACCTTGAGATTGATCTCGATTTCTCTGATGGATTGTCTGATGGTGTTTCTGATGAGTTTTCCGATGTAATTACAGATTTTGAAGATATTACAGCTAAAAAAAATCTCCCATTTGATGACATAACCCAAGATATAACTATCGAAGATGACGCTGTCCTCGATTTTTCAGAAGATTTAGCGATAGACAATATTCCTACTGCAGCTGCGCCAGAAATTATTGAGGAGGTTAAAATTGAAGAAGTTATGGTGGAAGAGCAAGATGATATTGTTGAACTTATAAATGTTGTGGAAAATGGTGCAAACAATACTGTCAAAGATGCTTACATTGAACCTTCTGAAGATGATGAGATAATAGAACTTGTTGAGAAAATTGATGAAATAAAAACACCTTTGTCTTTATCCAAAGAGGATATATCACAAGAGCCTCAATTATCTTTGTCAGAAACTCCAACGTTATCAATGCTGTCAGCAGAAGAAACTCCAACAACAACATTGGAAGAAATTGCACAAACACCATTAATAGATACTCCTTCCAAACAACCACCGTTATCAAGCAACTCCCCTATTTTAGAAGAGCATATTGTTGCGATGATTGAGAAGGTTATTGAAGACAGGTACGGAAAACAATTAGATTCAATGTTTTCAAAAGCATTGGATAACATTTTGAACAGACAATTAGATGATATTAAGAAAAAAATTTCAACTGCCTTGCAGTAAACTTAACGCTACCCAAAAGAGTAGCTTATTTTAAGATTCTTAGGAGCTATTATATATGAGTTCTGACTCTTCTCTTGAAAAAGGATATGACCCAAAAGGGATTGAAGATAAGTGGTATAAATATTGGTTAGATAGAGGTTTTTTTGAGGCAGCAGATAAAAGTGATAAACAAGCCTATTCTATTGTTATTCCGCCCCCTAATGTTACAGGTGTCCTTCACATGGGACACGCTCTTAATATCACAATACAAGATATAATGTGCCGGTTTAAAAGGCTTTGCGGCTGTAACGTCCTCTGGATGCCGGGAACAGATCACGCAGGTATTGCAACACAAAATATTGTCGAGAAAAATTTAGCACAAAAGGGTATTACAAGAGAACAGTTAGGAAGAGAAAAATTTATTGAAGCTGTTTGGGAGTGGCGTGAACAATCCGGTGGAGCAATTATAAATCAGCTAAAAAAGATCGGTGCTTCATGTGATTGGGCAAGAGAGCGCTTTACAATGGATAAAGGGCTTTCTGATGCTGTAAGAAAGGTTTTTGTTAGGCTTTACAAAGATAATCTTATCTATCAAGGGCAATATATAATCAATTGGTGTCCAAGATGCAGAACCGCACTTGCAGACCTTGAAGTTGATCATGAAGAAAATGACGGTTATTTGTACTATATAAAATATCCTTTTGTGAACTCAAACGATGGTCTTGTTGTAGCAACTACCCGTCCAGAAACTCTCTTTGGAGATACTGCTGTTGCTATAAATCCTGATGATGAGAGATATAAAAATCTTGAAGAGAAGAGAGTCTCTCTACCTTTAACAAGTCGTATTATCCCTATTATCTTTGACGAATATGTTGATACTAAGTTTGGAACTGGTGCTTTAAAGGTTACTCCAGCACATGATCCCAATGACTTTAACCTTGGAGAGAAACATGGCCTTGAGAGGCTGAAAGTTATTGATGATGATGGTAACATGAACGAAAATGCTGGAGAATACAAAGGTCTTGATAGGTTTAAGTGTAGAACAGCAGCAGTTGAGGCATTAGAAAAACTTGGACTTCTTAT
>JADFXA010000334.1 GCA_015233755.1 Desulfamplus sp.
CAACTATTAATACTTAAAATATCCTTAACCCTAATATTAATTGTTAATATTACTTCATACCTATAAGACAAGTCTCCTTTTTTGCTATAAATCCCGCCTAATATTACAATTCATTGACATTTTACACATGAAGGGCTATTGTGTCAGATTAAAAACGAGACAAATATTAATCTAAAATCTACATTTAAAATAATAGAATTGAATAATAACAAAATTCGTAAAGTTATAGTTAGAAACACTCTTGGGCTTCATGCAAGACCTGCCGCAATGATTGCAAAAATTACCAGAAATGCAGAAAGCAATGTATGGATAATTGATGGCAATAACAGAGCTGATGCCTCAAGTGTTATTGATATTTTGACTATCAACGGCAAAAAAGGAAAGACTCTTATTTTAGAAGTTGATTCACAGAATGATATTCAGTTGCTTGATACTTTAGCAGATTGTTTTCAATCTGGTTTTGGAGAAGATACCAATGAGTAAATCTCAAAAAGAACAGACTAATATGAAGCGAAACGGCGGTGGCTCTAATATTTCCTCTCAAAAAGAGGAAATTGTTATAAGAGGCATTGGTGGTTCTCCTGGTATATGTATTGGAAAGGCATATATAGTTGATCGCGAAGGCGTTGATCTTGTTAAGAGATACCCTGTCTCAGATGATGATGTCCCAGCAGAGATTAACCGTTTTAAAAATGCTGTTAAATTAGCAAGCGATGATTATTCTTCAGTAATAGATTCTCTAAATAGTGATCTAAGCCATCAACTTGATATTCTTGAAGCTCATTTAGCTCTTTTTAAAGACAAGATGCTTTATGGGAAAACTATTGATACTATAAAAACAGATAAGATAAATGCGGAATGGGCGTTAAAAAAGGTATTGCGTCAAGTAAAACGTATGTTTATGAAGCTAAGCGACCCTTACCTTAAATCAAGAGTAACCGACATTGTTCAGGTATCAGAACAGGTTATGCGGCATCTTATTGGTGCCCAAGATATTAAAATATCAGATATAAATAAAAGAGTGATTTTGGTTGCTCATGATCTCTCTCCAGCCGATACAAGCCAAATTCAGCTTGAATTAATTAAAGGTTTTGTTACAGATCGTGGTGGTAGAGATTCACATACAGGAATTATAGCCAAAGCTCTTGGTATTCCAGCAGTTATGGGGCTTGGAAATGCAACCCATAAAGTTGAGAACGATGATATTGTTATTGTTGATGGTATATCTGGTATATTGATTGTAAATCCAGAAGAGGATACTCTCTTTGCTTACGAAGAGCGTAGGGCAATCTATGAAGAGCGTCAAGCAGTTAGAGCAAGAGAGAGCCATCTTCCAGCAGTTACTTTAGATGGTCATAAATTTGAACTTATGGCTAACATTGAGCTTGTAGAAGAGGTTGTATCTGTAAGAGATAATGCCGCAAAAGGTGTTGGGCTTTTTAGAACTGAGTTTCTCTATATTGATCTTAAACGATTTCCGTCAGAAGAAGAGCTTTTTGATAAATATAAAGAGGTTGTTGATCTCTTATCCCCTATGTCAGTAACGTTTAGGACTCTTGATATTAACGGTGATAAAGTTCTTCCATATATGAAAAATAACATAGATGAGGAGAATCCTGCACTTGGATTGAGAGCTGTAAGGTTTTGTCTTAAAAGGCCAGAAATTTTTATTACACAGATAAAGGCAATATTTAGAGCCGCTGCTTTTGGGAATATCAAGCTATTAATTCCTATGATCTCCTGTGTTGAAGAGATTATTCGGGTAAAAGAGATTATTGCTCGTTCCATTATTGAGCTTAAAAAAGAAGAGAAGGTATTTAATAGTGACATCCCTCTTGGAATAATGATTGAAGTTCCTTCTGCTGTAATTATTGCAGAAAACCTTGCAGAATATGTCGATTTTTTTAGTATTGGGACAAACGATCTCATCCAGTATTCAATGGCAATTGATAGACGTAATAGACAAGTTGCTCACCTATATAACCCAATGAATCCTGCTATTATCAGAATGGTTCAAATGGTTGTTAATGCTGCAAGAAATAAAAATATTGATGTTGTCATGTGTGGTGAGATGGCTGGTGAGCCATTTAATCTACCTGTATTGATGGGACTTGGTTTGACTCAGCTTTCTATGAACCCAATGTCCATTCCTGCCATAAGACAGATGGTTACAAGACTTAATGTTGGTGAAGCTAAAGAGTTTGTTGATGAGATTATAAAAATGGGGCAGGTATTAGATATTGTAAATCTTGTAAAAGATAAGTATGGCAAAATTCTTTCTGATTGAAAAAAACTGTGCAAGAATAAAAAAGCTTACTCTGCATGTATTGATATATTAAAATCTAAGGAGCTACACCTAATATTTGTAGGAGCATAAAAAAAGATGGAGTCAGACAAGATAAAAATTGTGGCAACCAATAAAAAGGCAAGGCATGATTATGATATATCTGGTGAAATAGAGGCTGGTATTGTGCTTGTTGGAACAGAGGTTAAATCAATACGTCAAGGAAAAGTTAATCTTAAAGATGCATATGCAGATGTTAAAAATGGTGAGGTCTTTTTAAGACAGATGCACATATCTCCATATCAGAACGCCTATTACGATAACCACGATCCTTTAAGGAGTAGAAAGCTACTTCTTCA
>JADFXA010000335.1 GCA_015233755.1 Desulfamplus sp.
GGCTTTTTTATGTCGCAATGACACGAGCTGAAGATTTACTATATCTGTGTTATACAAAAAAGAGGCTGATATTTGGAAAAAAAGTTGAGGTTGAGAAATCCCCATTCTTGAATGACATTGAGGAGAGTTTGAAAAATTACAGCAAACTAAAATTTAAGAAAATAGATAAACCAAATTGTGATGAGCAACTTGAACTTTTTTGATTCCTGCTATATCCACTCTTTAATAATTTAATCTTCATAGTTATTAAATATTTCAAACGGAGTATATTAAAATGTCCGATGATATACCAAATAGTATCCAAAATGATTTTGACATAGAGATAAAGAAGCTGCGCAACCAAATAGATCAAATTGATGAGCAGATTCTCACATTGATCTCAAAAAGATTTTCAGAGGTGCAAAAGGTAGTTGCTCTTAAAAAACAGCACAATATGCCAGTATTTCACCCTGCAAGGGAGGAAGACCTTATCTCAAAGCTAAGATCAGAAGCTCAACAAAGAGATATGGACCAAGATTTTATTGAAGAACTCTATCGAGTTATTTTGAGAAACTCAAGACTTCACCAAACTGTAGAGATGAAACAACAAGGAGTTAAAGTTGGAGCAAAAGTTTTAATTGTTGGTGGATTTGGGCAGATGGGAAGCTATTTTGCCTGGTTTTTCACAACATCTGGCTATGAAGTGAGAATATTGTCTGAAAATAATTGGGATAAAGTTGAGTCGCTCTGCATAGATATTGATCTTGTCCTTATATCTGTTCCTATTCATGTAACTCTTGAGACTATACAGCGTATAGCACCTTATTTACCTAAAGAGGCCTTGCTTGCAGATTTAACAAGTATTAAAACAGCCCCTCTTAATGAGATGCTAAAGGTTCATAAAGGTCCTGTATTAGGGTTACATCCTCTCTTTGGACCTACATGCTTAACTCTTGATAAACAGATTGTAGCAATCACTCAGGGCAGAGAACCAGAAAAGTGTCAATGGCTTATTGACCAGTTGATTCTTTGGGGAGCTATAGTTGTAAGCTCAACTGCTAAAGAGCATGATGAGATAATGGATATTGTTCAGGCTTTACGGCACTTTGCAACTTTTTGTTTTGGGCAATTTCTCTCAAAAAGGGAAATTGAATTACAAAGGACACTTGAATTTTCAAGCCCGATTTACAGACTTGAGATGGGAATGGTAGGAAGGCTGTTTGCTCAAGATAGCTCTTTATATTCTGAGATAGTATTTGCAACTCCTTCAAGACGCAAGTTACTAAAAGATTTTGTATTATCTCTAAACGACCAACTTGATATGCTTGAAAACAACGATAAAGAGCTATTTGTTGAAAAGTTTAATGAAACTGCAAAGTGGTTTGGACCTTTTAGCGAACAGGCTTTAAGAGAAAGCACATTTATAATAAATAAACTAATTGAGAGATTTTAAAGTTTTTAAGAACAATAATTTATGGTTTAAATAGTATTATAATTATTAATAATACAAATTATAAAAAGGAGTAACAAGCATGATCTCAACAGTATATTTCACAGATTTTAGAGCAACATCAAGAGAAAATGTGCCTGACAAAATTCAAAGACTTATTGAAGCTGCTGGTATTATAGATATTCTTTCAAAAAATGACCTTACCGCAGTAAAAATCCATTTTGGTGAACGTGGAAATGTAGCGTTTATAAGACCGCCATATATAAACAGGATTATAAAAGCGGTAAAGAAAAATAACGCTATACCATTTTTAACAGATGCCAACACCCTTTATGCAGGCACAAGAAGCAATAGCCCATCTCATATAAAAACTGCTATAGAGAATGGTTTTGCCTACTCAAGTATGGACTCTACGCCAATTATAATTGCCGATGGATTGAGGGGCAAAAGCGAAATTGCTGTTGAGGTTAATCAAAAACACTGCAAAGAGGTCTATATTGGTAGTGAGATTGTCTCCGCTGATGCTTTGATTTCTGTTGCTCATGTAAAAGGGCATGAACTTTCAGGATTTGGCGGGACATTGAAAAATTTAGGAATGGGGTGTGCGTCAAGAAAGGGTAAACTTGATCAACATTCAAATGTAAGTCCAAAGGTAAAGAAAAAAACTTGTATAGGTTGTGGTAATTGTGCTGAACACTGTCCTGGTAATGCAATATCGCTTGATTTTGCTGATTCCTCTTCTGAGGATAGTTCACTTACAACTATATTAGTTCACCCAACAGATCAAGATAGCAAAAAAACAGAAGGTAAAAAAAGAGTTAAAAAAGCAACAATTAATCAGAAGCTTTGCATTGGTTGTGGAGAGTGTATTTTAAGATGTCCAACTGCTTCTGTAAATATACAATGGAATCAAACAATTCCTGTATTTCTTGAAAAGATGATGGAATATACACTTGGTGTTCTTAAAAATAAGAAAGATAAAGCTTTTTTTATAAATTTTATAATGGATATATCACCAGCCTGCGACTGTATGCCATACAATGATACACCGATTGTAAGGGATATTGGTATTTTAGCATCTAAAGACCCTGTAGCAATTGATCAGGCATCTGTTGATTTAATTAATGCAGAAGCGGCTCTTACAAATTCATGTCTGAAAAAAAATACTCTTCCTGGGGAAGATAAATTTAAAGGTCTTTATCCAGAAGTAAA
>JADFXA010000336.1 GCA_015233755.1 Desulfamplus sp.
GGTTTCAGAAGTTTCTCTGTTTTACATCGTTAAGTCAAAGATTTGACAACTTTTTAAAAGTTGTCAAATATTGTTGTCTATTAAGTAGGCTAATTTATTTCTTAGAAAGTCAAAGTTAATCTATGGAAAAGGGCATAAACTTGAGGATCAACAACATCTTCTCCATTAGCATCTTTTTCAACTTTACCAGTCTTACGAGTTGTCCAATAATCACCGCCATCAAGATAAGCAGCAATAGCTTTATAGGTTAGGTTGTCAGTAATTTTCCATACAAATGAGAAGTCATACTCCATACCCTGATCATCATCATATTCAAAACCTTCTGGAACATCGTCAGCTTTTGACATAGCGGCTATAAAACCAAGTGTAATTGCATCTGTAATTGCATAATCAACGCCGCCATAGAGCATCTGATAACCGTCAAGCATAGCAATTGAAGCTGTACCAAAACCAGTTCCTACATGGTTACCAACTCCATTTCCAAGAGTTCCATTCATGCCATGATAATCTGCGTTAAGGATAAATAGTTTTTCCCAATCAACACCAGGAGAAACATAACCAATACTCTCAATATCTGTGTCATCATAATTAGAATCACCTGATGCGTGAGCAAAACCTAACTGAGCTGTAAACGGAGAGTAATCGTATGCACCTTGTGCAAAATATGCAAAACCTTTTACATCACGATCTTCTGCATTATACTTAGCATCATACTCTAAAGTACCAAATACATAGTCAAGTTCTGACTCAATACTGAAATCACCAAATTTTCCCTGAAAAAATGGGGAGAGAAGATATACTTTAGCATCATTTGTAAGACCTCTTGACATTGTCATCAGAGATGATGTCTGCATATCATTTGGCCAGTCAGCAGCGATGTTTGCCTTGGCAGCAGCAGCAGCCTGGGCAGCAGCCTGAGCCTCAGCAAGTTTGCCAGCAGCCTGATATTTTGCAGCAGCCTCAGCATAACCCTTAGCTGTTAGAGCATTTTTTGCATTTGCACCATACCATCCTGCATAAGAAGCCAACTCATCTGAAGCACCATTTGTTTTAAGAAAACTACGATAAGAAGATGCGTAATCACCATTTGCCTCATAAGAATTCATTGCATCATTATAAGCAAATCTTTGACCAGGGTCTTGGAACTTGTTAAAACTATACATTGCAGAAAGCAAACCACCTGCATAAGCTTCGGTTTTGTAAACACCACCAAGATAGTATTTATCATTATCATCATCTATCATTGTGTTATTTTCAGTTACTTTTTCAGCAACTGCTACCATATAAAGTTTGCCATCTCCAATTTCAATTGGCACAGTGTATTTAATTCTGTCTGTATCAGACTCGTCATCACAGAAAGAAGTTCCCCATACAACACCTTTGAGCCTTCCAATCTCGAACATACCAATTGGGCTTATGTATGTAAGATATGCTCTGTCAAAGTCTATATTGTCATCATCTTCCATATTATCAAAAGCAGAATCTTTTGAACTTAACACTTTTTCCAAAGCATCAAAACGCGTGGTGAGCTTTAAATTGTCACTTACTTGAAAATCAGTCTGAACACGAAGTCTCATCTGTCTGTAATCGCTTGTACTATCACTATTTAGCATGTTTGGAGCAGAATTGAGAATTCCTTCAACATAAAAATCACCACTAAAATCTACTTCAAGGGCTGATGCAGGAACAGACATACCCACAACAAAAGCACACAACACAACAAACATTAGAACTTTTTTCATCTTTTTCTCCTTTTTCTCCTGTTAGAAATTAATTAAAATTAATTAAAAAAGATGTATATTGGTTAAAAATACAACGTATCAACCACTACACATATATGACTTAAATGGAAATGAATAATAAGATTTTTAGCTGTTTTTTCTTACACACAGGATATTGGTGTTGTCAAGCGTTTTAGCAGATAAACAATGTTATTTTTGATAGTCGATTATTTTCTCAATAAAAATAGTTCCATGTGATTTACTCATTACAACACCATTATCAGTTACCACTGAATAGACAACCTCAGGGTAATTATCCCCATTTATATCGATTACACTAAAGTCAGAAATATAACCAGTAGATGGGTTACTTTTCCAGATATCTACCATTGAACTATTGTTCCATGCCATGATCTGAATATGGCCATTATTAAATTTTCTGTATCCTGATAAATAACCCTTTGCAACGTCAGAATTATTTACGGTTATAATTTCAGAGATTCCATCATTATTAATATCAGCAGTAACTACGCGATTATTTATATAAATTCGCTCTTTTAAATTATCTCTTCCTTTGTCTTGCTCAATGTAAAGAGAGGTTGAGCCAAAAGATTGACTACTTTTCCATTCTCTTACTCCGTTACTATTTTCAAGGTTTAGAAACCCTGATTTATCAAACCATATAAAATTTTTAGAGTTACTAACATTGTTTATAGGTAAATCTATGGGGGTAAAACCAAAAATTGAAAAGCTATTAGAGATTATTTTTGCATTTTCAACTATACTGTTTCCATTTAACTGAAGAGAATAAATTGAACCTGAAAATATTTCATCATGACTTTTTCTCTGTCCAATTAGTTGTGTTTTTATAGAATCGTATCTCTTATCAGAATTTATAAGTCCAGGATTATTTA
>JADFXA010000337.1 GCA_015233755.1 Desulfamplus sp.
GAGCGGGTCTTTGATTGAGGTTAGTTTATCATCTGTGTAGGTAAATGTGGTTGAGTTGCCGCGAGGATTCTTGAAATCAGTGAGCATGTTGTCAGAATTCCAAGTATATTGCACCTCCCGACCTGTGAAGTCAGCAACCTTGATGATGCGTCCCTTGTTGCTTGCATCGCTGCTGCGGGTTATGGTGTAACTGCGTCCAGAAGCATCTTTTGCCCCGATAATCCTGTTATCTGCATCATGGGTAAATGTGATTGCATTGCCGTCCCTGTCTGAAATGCTTTTTAAACATCCATGAAGAGAAGAGAGAGGATCAGCAAATGTGTAGAAAAGATTGCCTTGAGTGTAGAGTGTGAAAGTGCCGTCAACATTTTTAACCAACTGGTCAAAACTTCCCGGGTTGAGCGTGTTCCATGAACCATCCATTTCGCGGTAAAAATATTGGCTTCTGCCATCTTCACGAGGGCTTATTGTAATCTCTCTGCCCATGCTGTGAGAGCCAAACCACGCCCGCATATCAAGGTTAAATGTCCACTCGCCTTCTTTTATATCTGAGTTAGAACTAAGCGGTTTTTTATTAAGTGAGTTGTAGGCACGGGTAACCACAAAATCAGGACCCTTGCCAGATACAGACAAATCTGTTGATGAAACATGATAATTTCCGCTTGCAACATCAACACCACGCATCAACTGACTTCCGCTGCCGCTTAAAGCTGGGTCGCCTGTAAGCTGGGGTGTTGTAACGGTTGCCGTGCATTTGGCATAGGCAACTTTTCCAGCAGAATCTTTAACTTGGAGATTAATTTGATGCAGATTGTTAATAGAACCCCAGCGTTCTTGATATTTGGGATATTTCTCGCCGTAAGCTGGAAGCTCAATATCTGCAATGTTGCTGCTGCCCCATGAATTATGACCATAGCCGTCAAGTGAATAATCCATGATTGTAGTCCAGTTGTATGTGTATGGTGCTGTTCCGCCAGATGGGGAAGCTGTAAAAGCTGCTGAAGCCTGTGGTCCGTTCATTGGGAAAGTCTCATCAGAACTTACGGCAACATCAAACTGAGACCGCTTGACCTCCTTGCTGCCAAGAACAACCTCTGTTCCGTCAGCCCGTTCTGCTGCAAACTCAACACCCACGCTGTCCAAACCGCCATACAGCCCTGACCAGTCTGTGATTGGTGTTCCGCTTGAAGTCTCCCACAAGAGATTCTGGACACAAAATCCGCCTTCGCTTCCAGCCAAACTTGCCTGTGCAAACACCTGACCGCCTTTCCGCAAAATCGCCTTTTGCCAAAGCCCACCAGCATCAAGCTCACTTTCGGAAAAATAGCTTGTCGAATCAAGCGGCATACCCAGAGTGTTGCAGGTGCAGGAGAGTCCTGAGACAGAGTCTGATGTTCCTCCGTTTTCCTGATAAAGCTCCTGAATTTCTGCTTCGGAAAGGGCTCGGTTGTAGATGCGAACTTCATCCAGCAAGCCGTTAAAAAATCTTGAGCTTGAATACACATCACGTCCAATCATTACTGGAATTAACCCCATCAAAACTATAAGCACTATTCGCATTCCCATTTCTATCCGCTGTCATCGTTGCCCCATCAACCGTGCCATTATTACCGTTTCCACTTTCGTCATTGGCATTGCCGTTAAAGGGATAATAAGCCACCAAGCCATCGGACAAATCAGCGTGGGCAGGGATTGTGATTCCTGATACGATAAGTGCTGTTATCATAATGGTTGCGAGTAATCTTTTTGTATAAAGCATAGAGTTGGTTTTCTCCTTGTTTGTTTATGCAGCCATTGCTTCCTTAAGTTTTTGAGGAAGCTCTATAAATTCAAAGTAGTCAGGAGGATATAAATAATCCTCTCCTGAATCATCAATTAGTCTTATCCAGCCCTTATCAGTGTTGTCATCAGGTTCTATTACTTTGTATATTTTCCATTTTTGAATATCATCATATCCACTGTTATTAATACAAAGAACAAACTGTTTCATAAATCACCTTTTATAAATATTTTTTGATTTTAAATCCTCTTTTGCCAATTCCATGTGCTTCATACCAATGTAGTTCTGCTTTTCCTGTGTAATCATCTCTTTTAACAACAGCAACACCTTTTAGTTTCCGCCATCTTCCCTTTCCATAGAGCTTGTTTAACCTCTCCAAGTCATTTATGGAATTTTCAACGGCTATAATTTCTATATTTGTTATTTGTCCTATTATTTCAAATTGCATGATTTTTACTCATCTTTAAAAATCAGCCAGCTGTTAAAGTTCTTGTGGTAGTTTTTTTGTGTAAAGCATAGAGTTTGGGGGGGCTCCTTTTGTTTTTGTTAGTGATTTGTGTGAGAATTCAAAATTTAATATTTTATTGGCTCAATAGGATAAGCTAATAATTTCAATTCGTTAATAAATCTATAATCACGCTGATTCTTTGAGATAAATGACTTGTCTCTAATTATAGCTGTTGCTGCAATCAAGGCATCGGGTATTAACAATCCATGACTTAGCCGATACTGATGTATTAATTTAACGGCTTTATCACAGATATTTTCATTAAGGAACTGCACAGCAATAACTTACCCATTTGAAAATCGCACAGCAACGTTCTTTAAACTACAGTGCGGAATGAGATG
>JADFXA010000338.1 GCA_015233755.1 Desulfamplus sp.
TTAAATTCGGATTTTTAATTTCATCTCTCGCCCATAGTTTTATCCCACAACTGAGAGCTTTGTGCGAGAAAAGACATCACTGTCAAGATTGCATAATTTCCCATCTTTAATTAGCCTGTAGCCTCTTGCAGCTATCATTGCAGCATTGTCGCCGCATAGGGCAAGAGGTGGCAGGTGCAATTCTAAATCTTTCACTCTGATTGAGCTGTTTGATGATAAAGAGTTGCTTGATCCGCTTAAAGAATTTGGTGATTTACTATAGTTATTCAATGGTGAATCTGATGAATTTATAAGTGATATAATCTTCTTTTTTAGAGCCAAATTTGCAGCAACACCACCAGCTACAGCAATATTTTTAACGCCTCTGCTCAATGCGGCACTAATTAATTTTTGAGCCAAAACCTCTATAACAGACTCTTGGAAAGATGCAGCAATGTCAGCATTTTTTCTATCATCATAATCATGGATATATCTTGCTACAGAAGATTTAAGACCACTGAAACTAAAATCAAAGCTATCTTTTTCAAGATATGATTTCGGAAAAGAAATAGAGAAAGGATCTCCTTTTTCAGCTAATTTTTCAATAACAGCTCCTCCAGGGTAACCAAGTCCAAGCATCTTAGCAACTTTATCAAATGCTTCACCGGCAGCATCATCTCTGGTTTGACCCATCAACTCAAACTCATTATATGACTTTACATAATAAAGATTAGTATGACCGCCTGAAGCAAGAAGGATTATAAATGGAAACTTGGGAGGGTTATCTGACAAAAGAACAGAGTATATATGACCTTCAAGATGGTTTACGCCTGCTAAAGGGATTTTTCTTGCATATGCAAATGATTTGGCAAAAGAAAACCCTACTAATAAAGCACCTATTAATCCTGGTCCTCTTGTTGCTGCAACTCCTTGAATCTTATCTATGGATATGTTTGCTAAATCAATAGCTTTCATAACAACAGGGATAATGGATTCAATGTGCATTCGAGATGCAAGCTCAGGTACAACCCCACCATATTTATGATGAACAGCAATTTGTGAAGAGACCACAGAAGAACGTATAATTTCTCCGTCTTCAACAATTGCTGCTGCTGTTTCATCACACGAAGATTCAATGCCAAGTATGATCATTTATTGATAAGTATTAAACTTAAAGGAACTATTTTAATTTGATTAAAAGAGTTTTAGGAAGAATAAAAATGCTGCTATTGTATAGTATTTAATTTAGATTGCCTATTTAGATAGAGTGGGTTCAAAATATATAGTGTACCTATCTATATTACACCCATTCTACCTGAGTTTCTGACTCACTTCTTGATGCAATTTCTCCAATAATATAGGCTTTCTCTTCCATTGCATGGAGTCTATCCATAAAATCTTGAGCTGAATTTTCAGGAACAACAGCAATCATGCCAATACCATTATTAAATGTTCTGTGCATTTCACTCTCTTCAACATTACCTGCATCTTGAAGGAATTTAAAAATTGGGAGGGGTTCCCAGCTTCCTTTACGTATCAAAGCTTTGCAAGCATCAGGAATAACCCTGATTATGTTTTCATCAATTCCACCACCTGTAATGTGTGCAAGTCCATGAACTGGAAGATCACGAATAAGTCCAAGCACTGTTTGTGTGTAAATTCTTGTAGGGGTGAGAAGCTCTTCGCCAAGACTCTTACCAAGCTCAGGGATCTGTGTATCAACTGTGTAGCCACATTTTTCAAAGCATATTTTACGCACAAGAGAAAAACCGTTACTATGAACGCCACTTGATGCAAGACCAATTAGTTTATGACCGTTTCTTATCCCTGAGCCATCTATGATTTTAGAGTTATCAACAATTCCAACAGTAAACCCTGCCATATCATATTCACCGTCATGGTATATTCCAGGCATTTCAGCAGTCTCACCCCCAATCAAGGCACATTGAGCTTCGCAACACCCTTTTACAATTCCCTCTATAATTTTTCCAGCCACCTCGTTATTTAATTTACCCATAGCAAGATAATCAAGAAAGAATAGCGGCTTTGCACCTTGAACAACAATATCGTTTACGCACATTGCAACTAGATCAATGCCGATTGTGTCATGTTTATCCATTGCAAAAGCTATCTTGAGTTTTGTTCCTACTCCATCTGTAGAACTGACAAGCACTGGGTGGGTATAGTGGGAAAGATTCAACGAAAAAAGACCACCAAAGCCACCAATCTCTCCCATAACTCCCGATCTTGGTGTTGTTTTAGCAAGCTGTTTTATGATATGGACAAGGTTATTTGCCTTATCTATATCTACACCAGCATCAGCATAAGTCAACGATTTAGCCATTGAAAACTCCTCATTATTACAGACATAAGTTTAAAATTTAAGTCAAAAACAGTAAACTTATTGAGCCAAAATGTCAAAACCTTTTTGACTTCACTTCTTTGATATTGTATTTAAACCACATTGTAGATTGGCATTAGGATTAACAACAACGATTGACAGTGCATATTAATACTTGGCAGCACCAGGCGCAATCAGAGGATTTTTCAAATGAAAAAGATCAATATAGCTATTTTAGGATGCGGGGTTGTAGGAAGTGGTGTTGCAAAGCTACTTATTGAGAAACAACAATTACTTG
>JADFXA010000339.1 GCA_015233755.1 Desulfamplus sp.
CCCCTGAATATGTTGTGGTTATGAAGCAGTGCAGCGGTATTATTACCAAATCAGGCAGTGTCAGCGGACACATGGCAGCCCTTGCCCGTGAATTTAATGTGCCAACTCTTATGGGGCTTGGAGCACAAGATGCTTTCAACATTATTCCCAATGGCATGGAGATAACGGTTGATGGCTATACAGGCAGAGTCTATGAAGGGGTTGTAACTGAACTTATTTCGGCAGTTGAAAAAAAAGATGCCCACATGAAAGGCACACCTGTACACGATCTTCTTTCAGAGGTGGCAAAATTTATGACCCCGCTTTATCTTATAAACCCCAAAGCACCGGAATTCACACCTTTGGGTTGCAAAACTTTACATGACATAGCCCGATTCTGTCATGAAAACTCTTATATGGAGATGTTTAACGTAAGCGACATAGCATCAAAACGCCACAAATGCTCATTCAAACTAAATGCCTCACTTCCAATTGATCTGCATATTATTGATCTTGGTAGTGGTTTTAACAGTGCATTGAATTCAGAATCCCCCAATAGCTGCTCAAACGGTCTTCTATTAATTTCTGATATTAAATCAGTCCCATTTCTTGCACTCTTAAAAGGAATGCTAAACAAAGAGGTTGGTGGAGCTGAACCACGGCCAGTTAACTTTTCAGGGCTTTTATCTGTTATGCAAGAACAGATGCTCTCTCCTGGCCATGCAGGTTCCGAGAGATTTGGAGATAGAAGCTATGCAATAATTGCTGACAAATATCTAAATTTTAGTTCAAGAGTTGGATACCATTACAGTGTTGTTGATGCTTACTGTGGTGAAACTGTTAATAAAAACTATATAACTTTTTCATTTAAAGGCGGAGCAGCAGACGATATAAGAAGAAATAGAAGGGTTAGATCAATTGCTCTTATCCTTAAAGAGATTGATTTTACAGTAGATGTTAAAGAAGACAAAGTTGATGCAAGGCTTCAAAAATATCCATGTTCGTTTATACAGAATAGATTAGATACGTTAGGAAAGCTTCTTATCTTTACACGGCAGATGGATATGCTTATGACAAGCGAAAAGAGTGTTAAATTAGTTGCTGATAACTTTATTGCCGGCAACTATAAACTTTAAGACTTTAATTAATGTTGCTTCAAGGTTAAAATGGCTGTATGACTCTCTTAATTGTAAATTAAACTTTCTCAAATATTAGGGTCATTTTAAATGAATAGTCGCACCTTAATTAATCTTTATACCACTTCGTTTGAAAAGTATTTTGATAATACAGATAATCTCATAATGTTACTGCTTGATGAAAACTTGATGATTCAAGATTATAATACACCATTTATCAAACTTATAACTTCCCGTGGTGTTTTTAGAAGGATCAAAATAAAGGAAGATATTCAAGGAAAGAGTATCTTAAACTTTCTTACGCCAGAAAGCGGTTCTGTTTTTAAGACCTACAAAGATAAAGAAGTTGAATTCATAAAAAACAAACTCAACTTCTCCACAGCTTATTCTTCATCTATGACTCTATCTTGTTATATATTTAGGGTTGATCATTGCTATCTTATTATAGGTGAACATATAACCCTAACCGAGAGTCATTTTATGGATAAGATGAGCATTTTAAATAATGAAATGACAAATATGTTAAGAGAGCTTCAACAGAAGAATCGTGAAATTCAGCACAAGAACATTGAACTTGAAAAAGCATATTCTCAGATAAAAATACTTAGCGGCATTATCCCAATATGTATGCACTGTAAAGGGATTCGTGATGACCAAGGATATTGGAGTAAGGTTGAAGAGTATATTACCCAACACTCAGAAGCCCAATTCAGTCATGGAATATGCCCTAAGTGTATGGAAAAATACTATTCAGAGTATCTGTAAATAGCAAAATAGGTTACTGGAATAACAACCAAAGTAAAAACTGTAGATGCAATTAATCCAAATATCAACGCCCATGCAAGCCCTGAAAAGACAGGATCAAGCGTTATTGGCACAGCCCCTATTACAGTTGTCAAGGCTGTAAGCAAAATTGGACGCATTCTAATTGCACCGCTTTGTAAAATTGCATCTTTAAATGGTGTGCCAGCCTTTACAGCATCTTGAATAAACTCAATCAATACAAGTGAATTTCTAATAACAATCCCGCCAAGTGCAATCATTCCGATCATACTTGTAGCTGTAAAAAATACAGGGTTTGCAAAGCCTACAGAACCTACTCCACCAACTGAAGAAGCTCCAAATGTGTTTAACAGCATAAAACCCGGCATAATTCCAAGCAGAGTTAGTGGAATTGCCATCATAATAAGAATCGGCATAAAAAATGAGCCAGACTGAATTATCAATAAAATATAAATTCCAACTAATGCAGCAGCAAAGGCAATTCCCATATCTCTAAACACATCAATTGTTATCTTCCACTCCCCTTCACCAGCCCAATCAACCCTTGTTCCGTTTGGCATTGGGTCATTTTTCATACGAGCTTGCATATCAAGAACAGCCTCAGCAGGCGCCCTTCCAGCAGTTTCAGCAAGAACATAGACAACTCGTTCAAGATTTTTGTGATAAATTGTTTTTTCATTTTTAAGTATTTTTACATCAACAAGTTCTGCAAGCGGAA
>JADFXA010000033.1 GCA_015233755.1 Desulfamplus sp.
AGAAGATTTTATGAAAGATCCTCAAGGCGTTCCATCAGGAATGGATAAAATTGTCTATCTTGAGATGCTTATGAATCAGGTTTTGATTGAACGAAAAGAGTTCGACCTTCTTGTTATGGGGCGTCAAGAGGGGCAAGGCTGTTACTGTATGGTCAATAATATTTTGAATAAATTTTCAGACGAGCTTGAGAAAAAGTACAAATTCCTTTTGGTTGACAATGAGGCTGGTATGGAGCATTTAAGCCGCCGTACCAGTGGTAATGTTGATATGCTTATTCTTGTAAGTGATTATGCGTTAAGAGGCTTGAGGGCTGTGGGAAGAATTAAAGAGATGATTCCAAGCCTTAAACTTGGAGTTTCAAATGTTGGTCTTGTTGTCAATCGTGCCCCATCAGAGCTTGGTAAGGCTTTTCTTGATGAGGCTTATAAAATCGGTGTGCAGATTCTTTCAACACTTCCAAATGACGACACTTTGCTTGAATTTGACATGGAAAGAAAATCTCTTCTTGATCTGCCTGACGATTCAAAAGCAGTTGTTGCAGTTGATAGTTTGATGGAAAATGTCTTAAGAATTATAAATTCAAAATAGATTTGTGCTATGCGGCCTCAAACAAACTCAATAGTTATAATGGAGAAGATAGAATATATATGGATAGACTTGACGCAATATTTGCCCCTGAATCAATAGCTGTTCTTGGTGCTTCTACTCAAAAAGGTAAAGTTGGGCATGATATATTTGCCAACATTTTGTATGGCGGCTATCAGGGAACTCTGTATCCTGTCAACCCAAATGCAAAATCAATTTTGAGTGTTAAATGCTATAAAAGTATTACAGCAATTCCAGATCCTGTTGACCTTGCTATGCTCATTTTACCACCTAAACGTTCCCTTAATGCTGTTGAAGAGTGTATTGCTAAAGGGGTTAAAGGTATTGTAATTGTCTCTGCTGGATTTAGAGAAGTTGGAGGAGAAGGGCTCGAGATTGAGCAAAAAATTCAACAGATGTGTAGAGATGCCAAAATTAGACTTGTTGGTCCAAACTGTCTTGGAGTTATTAATCCTGCACCTTCCGTCTCATTAAACGCAAGCTTTTCTAAACGAATGCCATCTTATGGAAATATATCTTTTATTTCTCAAAGCGGGGCATTATGCACAGCAGTTCTTGACTTTGCAGCAGATAAAGGTTTTGGATTCTCAAAATTTATATCGATTGGTAATAAGGCGGATGTTGATGAGCTTGATCTTTTAAGATACTACCACAAAGACCCTCATACAGATGTTGTTATGATCTACATGGAGGAGCTTTCGCGAGAAGCTAAAGAGTTTATATCTGAGGTGCGTGAGATGACCTCTGGAATTAATCCAACTCCAGTTATTGTAATAAAATCTGGCACATCTGACGCTGGTGCGGCTGCAGCCGCATCCCACACTGGTTCACTTGCTGGTTCTGATACGATATACGATGCAATTTTTGAACAATCTGGAATTATAAGGTGTCGAACAGTTAATGAGCTTTTTGATTATGCCCAGGCAATTGCCTCTAAAAAAGTTCCAAAAGGAGATAAGATAGCTATTGTTACCAATGCAGGTGGTCCTGGTATAATTGCTACAGATATGAGTGAACATTCAGGACTAAAACTTGCCAAATTTTCTGATGAGACAGTTAAAGAGCTTCATAAATATCTGCCTCCTACAGCCAATTTTCATAATCCAGTTGATGTTATTGGAGATGCTGCACGAGACCGTTATGAAAACACCCTTGCTACAGTTATGAGTGATGCTGGTGTTGACAGTGTTCTAATTATTCTCACTCCTCAATCGATGACAGATGCAATGGGAACTGCTGAAGCAATTGTAAGTATTGCAAAAAAATCTGTAAAACCAATAGTCTGTGCTTTTATGGGAGTTGTTGATGTCTCAGATGGTGTCAAACTTCTTCAACAAAATAATGTTCCTGTTTATCAATTTCCAGAGAGTGCGGCTCGTGCTTTAGGTGCTTTATATTCTCAACAAAAATGGTTATCACGCAAAATTCTTCCTCAATATCGTTTAGAGTTTGACAGAACAAAAGCTGATGAAATTATTAATAAACACCTTGACGCTGGTCAATATCTTCTTGATGAGATGGACGGAAGCGAACTTCTAAAATGTTATGGATTTAAAACTCTTCAAATGGAGATTGCAGAGACAGCAGAAAAAGCCGTTGAAATTGCGGAGCGCATTGGCTATCCAGTTGTAATGAAGATTGTATCTCCTCAAATTCTTCATAAATCTGATGCTGGCGGCGTTAAAGTTGGTATCGAAACACCGACTGATGTTCGTTCAGCTTTTGAAAGAATTATGAAATCAGCAGCAGGCTACAGTCCATCTGCTGAACTAAAAGGGGTTCTAATTCAAGAGATGGCAATTTCAGGGAAGGAGGTCATTCTTGGAGTCAGCCGCCATCCAGGGTTTGGCCATGCGGTTATGTTTGGGCTTGGCGGTATATTTGTTGAGGTTTATAAAGATGTGGTATTTAGAATGGCTCCGATGGGAAGAAATGTTGTTAGAAGAATGGTAAAAAGCATTAAAGGTTATCCAATTCTTGCGGGATTCAGAGGCGAACCTCAATGTGATATTGAAATGCTTGAAAAGAACCTTGTAAGCTTAAGAGCTATGGTTGATAACCATCCTGTAATTAAGGAACTTGATATAAATCCGCTCTTTGTGCATAAAGATAGAGAAGGGACAACTGTTGCTGATATTATCATAAAATTGGAACCGATTGTTAAATGAGTGTTTTTTTGATTAGGAGATTTTGAATAATGGCTCAAGAAAGAGACTTTGTAGGCAAAGATTTTGTAATGAAAGAGCCCAAAAGTGGCTCAGAAGAGTATCCTTCTAATAATAAACGGCTACCTGAAATTGATTTTTCAACATTTATTATGTCGCTTCATTCATCTGCACTTGTTCAGCTTGGAGAGATTCCTGACCCTGTTACAGGTACAAGAACAAAAGATTTGTCTATTGCAAAACAGACGATTGATTTAATTGCAATGCTTGATAAAAAGACAGTTGGGAATCTTGATTTAGAAGAGGATAGGATTATTAAGAGCTTGTTGCATGAACTTAGAATGGCCTATGTAAGGGTAAAATATTGATAATATATCCTGAAGCAAATTGTAAAATAGTTATAAAATCTCCTGCAAAGATCAACCTATTTTTGTATGTTATTGGAAGGCGTGATAACGGTTATCACGATCTTTTCACGCTGATGTCTTGCGTTGATCTTTATGATGAGATTGCACTTACATTTAATCAACCTGCCACTTATATTACATGCAATAACTCTGAGCTACCTAAAGATGAGACTAATCTTGCATTTAAAGCTGTAACTCTGTTCAATAAATATTTTATCTCAGAAGATTATTATAACTCTTCTTTTCTACACGGAGTTAAAATAGATATTAAAAAAAATATACCAGTTGGAGCAGGACTTGGTGGAGGTAGTAGTAATGCGGCGTCAGTTTTAAAAGCGATGAATCAATTTTATGGAAATCCATTCTCATTAGATAAATTGATGGAAATGGGGCTTAAACTTGGTGCTGATGTGCCTTTTTTTATTCTTGGTGGTTCCGCGGTTGCTGAGGGTGTTGGAGAAAAATTGACACCATTGCCCTTATTTGAAACATTATCTGAATTGGAACAATTAGAAGCATCAAGAACAAAAAATAAAAAAAACGATAAAAAATCTATCTATATTTTGCTTTTTTATCCAGGTTTAAGTGCTTCTACAGCCGAAGTATATAAAAATCTCGATTTAGCATTGACAAAATCTGTTAAATCTAATAATAAGTGCCTCCTAAAAAGCCCTGATATTATTCAGAGGCTAAATTTCATTAAGGAGTTGGTTCACAACGACCTTGAACTAACTACTTGTGATTTATATCCTGAAATTGGATTGTTCAAAAATGAGTTGCTTTATTATCTTGATGATAAAATAGATTTGTCAGAGATTTTATTGATACCTCAGAAAATATTGATGACAGGAAGTGGGTCAACTTTTTTTTGCCTTTTTTCTGATTATGAAAAAGCTCAACTCTGTTTCAATGAACTTTCTGAAAAATGGAGATTTACAAAAAGACAAGTTTTTATAACGTCATTTGTAAGATTTTGAAATAATAATTAACTAATTTGGAATAATGGGGCGTCGTCAAGCGGTAAGACACAGGATTTTGATTCCTGCATTCGGAGGTTCGAATCCTCCCGCCCCAGCCAATAAAAAAATAGTTTTTTAAAGAGAGAGTTTCTCAACATCAATCTATCCCGAAGGTACATGTTTAGGATAGATAATTTTTTTGGAGCAATTTTATGAACACAATGTCGCTTTTTTCTGGCAACTCTAATCCTGTTCTTGCTGGAAAAATCGCTGATTACCTATCTATACATCTTGGCAAAGCAAAGCTAAACCGATTCAGCGATGGCGAGATTCAAGTTGAGATTCAAGAAAATGTCAGAAGGCAGGAAGTGTTTGTCGTTCAATCGACCTGTAATCCTGTTAATGACAACTTAGTTGAACTCCTTTTAATGATTGATGCTCTTAAACGCTCTTCAGCAAGCTATATAACTGCTGTTATTCCCTACTTTGGATATGCTCGTCAGGATAAAAAAGTTGCACCTCGTGTTCCTATAAGTGCTAAATTAGTTGCTGATCTTCTTACTAACACTGGTGTTAATCGTATTATAACATTAGATCTCCACGCTGGTCAGATACAGGGTTTCTTTAATATTCCAGTGGATAATCTATACGCATCCCCAGTTATGCTTGATTATATCAAATCAAATCTTTCAGGTGATCTTGCTGTTGTATCTCCAGATGCTGGTGGAGTTGAAAGAGCGAGAGCTTTTGCTAAACGTCTCAATGCGACTCTTGCAATTGTTGATAAACGTAGAAGTGCACCTAATCAGGCAAAAGCAATGGCAATCATTGGAGACGTGCAAGATAAAGTTGTTATAATTTTTGATGATATGGTTGACACTGCGGGAACATTAACAGAAGCTGCTGGAATTATTAAAGCAAAAGGGGCAAAATCTGTTATTGCTTGCTGCACACATGCTGTATTATCTGGACCTGCTGTTGAAAGGATTGAAAATTCCTCGTTAGAGACACTTGTAGTTACAGATACTATACCTTTGACAGACAATGCTATGCAATCTAAGAAGATTAAGCAGCTTTCCATATCAAAACTTGTTGGTGAAGCGATTATTAGAAGTTATAGAGGGGATTCTGTTCATTGTCTTTTCGTTTAACTTATATATTAATTATATAGACAACTAAAAAAAATAAACTTTAGGGACGGCTTATTAGTCGTCCCTATTTTCATAAAATGGAGGATAAAAATTTGGAACTTATTGACTTAAAAGCTGAAGTTAGAGAGGGAAGTGGTAAAACTGCTGCTCGTGCTGTCAGAAAAAATAATGCAATTCCAGCTATTCTTTACGGACCTCAAACCGAACCTTTACTTCTTTCGCTATCGAGCTATGATTTCTCTGAAATGATCAGAAAAAATGGTACTACAGGTCTTTTTATAAATCTTGCAGTTTCAGGAGATTCTAGACCAGCAAGAACGGTTCTGTTAAAAGATATTCAGAAAGATACTTTTGGACTTCAATATCTTCATGCAGATTTTCAGGAAGTTGATATTAATGCCAAAATTTCAGTTATGGTGCCTGTAGAGGCAACTGGTGTTGCTCCTGGTATCAAAGCTGGAGGACTTTTGCAGATTATTCGTAGAGAGCTTGAGCTTATTTGTCGTCCAATTGATGTGCCTGAAGCTGTATGTGTTGATGTTTCCAATCTTGAGATAGGAGATGCTATCCATGTTAAGGACATTGATCTTGGAGAGAACATTCAGATTCCTCATGAGGTAAATTTCACAGTAATCACATTAGTTCCACCAACCACTGATAGATCATCTGCATCTAAAGACGCTGGGGAACAAGCAGCTGAGTAATAAATTGCATAATAATTTAAGATCATAGATAGTCTGTTGAAGATATGACAGATAGTTCAATTTATATGGTGGCGGGTTTAGGGAATCCTGGAAAGGAGTATTCTAAAACCCGTCATAATATGGGTTTTATAGTTTTAGAAGAACTCGCCCGCAGATATAATCTCACCTTTAATAACTCTCGCTTTGATGCTGATATTGCAAAAGGTAGCATTGAGAAGAATCAGACCATTCTTGTTAAACCACAATCATACATGAATAGAAGTGGTTTTCCTATTCAACAAATCTCCTCTTATTTTAAAATTCAAAATAACAATATCATTATTGTGCATGATGAAATTGATCTCCCTTTTGGACGAATTATGATTGTAAAAGATCGAGGTCATGGTGGACATAATGGAATTCGATCTATCATAGATATGCTTGGCACAAAAAATTTTATTCGAATTAGGGTAGGAGTGAGTCGCCCTGATAAAAAAGATGATGGAGATAAGGTTGTTGGTCATGTTTTGAGCAGCTTTACAAGTGATGAGCAAAAAGAGGTCGATTCTATTGTAAAACGAGCAGCAGATGCATCTGTTCTTATTTTATCACAAGATGTCCAGATAGCCATGAACTCGTTTAATTAGATCAAATCCATACTCGATGTGAGTATTAATATAAAGTTTATACAAAGTTATATTTAAAGGTCTTAGTCTAATTATTAGATTTGGATTTTACAGAAGCCATTTTTCGAGAATTTTATTAAGAGGATCAGGACGAATCGGTTTTGCAAGATAGTCGTTCATACCTATTTGAAGACACTTTTCTCGATCTCCTTTCATTGCATTAGCAGTCATTGCAATAATCGTAATATCTTTATCAATAACACCTGTCTCTGGTTCTCTTATTAAACGTGTTGCCTCGTATCCATCCATCTCAGGCATTTGACAATCCATAAACACGATATCATAATTAATACTTCTTAGTACCTTTATTGCCTCTTCCCCATTACAAACTACATCAGCATGAAATCCCAATTTTTTAAGGATACTTAATGCAACTTTTTGATTTATAATGTTATCTTCGGCAATCAAAATACGTGCATTTTGCCTCTGATGTTCTGTCATAAGGCACTCAATTTTTGTTTCTTGAGCAGCAGATGGCTTAAACAGCTCTTCATCAACACCCATAAGCCCAATAATTGTGTTGTATAGCTTAGATGATTTTACAGGCTTAGTTAAACTTGCAGATAATGCCTTTCTTTCGTGATTTTGAATATATCTGCGTTCTATCATAGATGTCATGATAATAAGGCGGGTATTTTGTAAATCTGGATTTTGTATGATCTTTTGCTCTAATATATATCCGCTCATCTCTGGCATCTTGGCATCAATTAGAACAATATCAAAAGGCGAGCCACATTTAACGGCATCTCCCATTTTTTGTAGAGCAATCTCTCCATTATAAGCCTCATCATACCTAAATCCCCATGTTTTTAACTGTTCTTTTATCATTAATCTACACTTTGCGTTGTCATCAACAATGAGAATCTTAATAGGAGAACTCGCTCCTATATTTATATTGTTGGCTCGACCATAAATATTTTTAAACATTGAAATTGGTGAAATTGTCGAGTTATTACATAGTTTATCATTAATCTGTTTTTTAAATATTGCTGTAAACCAGAACTCAGAACCTTTGCCAAGCTCGCTCTTTACGCCAATTTCGCCCCCCATCATCTCAGCCAACTGTTTTGAGATAGCAAGCCCAAGTCCTGTACCTCCATATTGTCGGGTCGTAGAGCTGTCAACTTGATAAAACGATTCAAAAAGAGATTTAACTCCATTTTCAGGAATACCAATACCAGTATCTGATATTGAAAAGCGAAGTGTTGTATAACTATCTTTTTTGATCTGATGTGGATTTTCTATTTGCAGCACATTCTCGACTTGAAGTTTATTATCTATAAGAGTATTTTTTTGCATCTGGCTATCTTTTTCAACGCTTACTCTTATTGATACCTCGCCTTGTTTAGTAAATTTGATAGAATTTCCCATAAGGTTAATGATTATTTGGCGTAACCTTCCAGGATCGCCATAAATAAGAGGACAAACATCACTTTCAATAATGCAGAGGTACTCCAATCCCTTTCCCTGGGCCTTTATTGCAAGTAGATCGTTGACCTCCTCTAAAACGATTTTTAAGTCAAATTCAATATTTTCAAGCTCAAGCTTACCAGCTTCAATTTTTGAGTAGTCCAAAATATCGTTTATTATATCAAGCAGTAACTCTGCACTTGTGCTGACTATATTTGCATATTCTCTTTGTTCTCGGCTAAGTTCCGTTCCGCGAAGAAGCCCTATCATTCCTATAATACCGTTCATTGGACTTCTAATTTCATGACTCATATTAGCAAGAAACTGACTTTTTGCCTTGTTTGCAGCTTCTGCTGCATCTCTTGCGATTCGTAGCTCTTCAGCCCGTTTTTTCTCCGTAACATCTTCAACAATACCCTCAAAGTAGAGATCGTCAGAGTCAGGATCAATTACTACATGGGCATTTATGCTTACATCAATTATATTTCCTTGTTTGTGTCTGTATTGAGTTTCAAATCCTTTTATTTTTCCACTTTCTAATAAAACATTCACAAACTTTTTACGATCTGGAGGGTGTTTGTAGAGTTGATTGCTGACGTCAGTTATCTCACGTAAAAGCTCGTCAGGTGAAGAATAGCCACATATTGTTGCCATAGCAGCATTTACTGTAAGAAATCTGCCAGCAAGGTTGACCTGAAATATTCCTTGAACTGAATTATCAAATATGCTTCGATACTTTTTTTCTGATGCTTTAAGTTGCTCCTGATTTGCAAGAAGCATCTCTTGATTGTTAAGGTTTTTAACCCAAGAGTCAAACATCTTTACCGCCACTTTAGCAAGCGGCTTTACAACATCTAATTTTCCAGTTATCCCAAATGCAGCTGCTTTCTCTCCATTAATAATGATTGGGCAGTTGAAGCCTTCCTTTACTAAAGGATTGATGGCTGCCTCTTCTTTAGTAACAGCATACTCATCTGTTTGGCTAAACATTATCTTTTTAGCACCTGAGTGAAGATTACCAACCCTTGATTTATCTGTGGCACGTACAATGTAGCCATTTTCGTCATATATAAGAACTGGAAAGCCAGTTTCTGACCAGACTACATCCATAAAATGTTCTGCCAAGTCTAAAAGTTTGTTTGAGAGCTTCATAATGTTAATATCTACCTTAATGCAAATATGCTTATATTTGATTTGATATAATTTATACTATAGTTTTTCCAGATAATTAAATTGGTAGAATCTCTCCATAACTCTACGAATAAAGGGCTTATTGAACTAAAATATTCTTTGATAAAACTATATAATATGAGACTTAATAAGTAAATTAAAAAACTTTTTTGTTTCTATTTATAGAAACAAATCCTTGACAAAATCATCTCTAAACTGTAATCAGTTATTAAATAATAACATTCTTAACCACTATAAAATGTGGTTATCTCAATTACTTCTAAACAAGCTGGGATTAGAAAAGATGATTTTAAAACAATATCCGTGTAAAGAAGAGTTTAAAGAACTTGCGTTAAAATACAATGTAATACCTATTTGTGCAGAGATTTTGGCAGATACTGAAACACCTGTCTCAATTCTCCAAAAATTTCACTCTCCTGATAATTCACTATTTTTGTTGGAAAGCGTTGAAGGTGGTGAGCATTGGGCAAGATATAGCTTTATGGGGCTATCTGCTAAAAGCCAAGTAAAGGTGTTTGAGGATCATATTTCAATTGAAGAGTATTCTAATATTGATGGTAAACATAGAGTTCAAATTAACAAAATCCCTCACAAAGGTGATCCCATAGGTACAATAAAAGAGGTTACTTCACGCTACAACCCTGCTGATATAAAAGGTTTACCCAGATTTTGGAGTGGATTAACAGGTTATATGACCTATGAGATGGTCTCATTTTTTGAAGAGATAACATCAATACCAACTATGCCAAATAATAGACCATACGCGCACTTTATGATTCCAGATGCCATGATCATATTTGATAATATGAACCATACTCTTACATGTATGAGCATTTGTTATATCGACAATAGAGATGTAGAGAGCTGTTTTGAAAACTCATGTCGCCATCTTGAGGATATAATAGATAGAATCAACAAAACATTTTTAAATAAAACCAGTAAATCATTTTTTGTAAAACCAGAATTACAACCTTTTTCTCTTGTATCAGAGACTGATCACGACACCTATATAAAAGGCGTAAAGAGAATCAAAGAACATATTGTTGCAGGCGATATTATTCAGGCAGTATATTCTCAACCATTTTCATCAGATACTCCTGTTGATCCTGTAATGCTATACAGAACACAAAGGTACATAAATCCATCTCCATATATGTTTTTTATGAATTTAGGAGATATTGCAATTGCTGGCTCTTCGCCTGAAACTATGGTTCGCTTAGAAAATAGAACAGCAACTCTTCGCCCAATTGCTGGAACAAGGGCGAGGGGTAAAAATGAGCAAGAGGACAGACATCTTGCAGATGAGCTTTTAAATGATGAAAAAGAGCGTGCAGAACATCTTATGCTTGTTGACCTTGGCAGAAATGATCTTGGAAGGGTTGCTGAAGTTGGTACTGTTCAGGTTACTGATTTAATGTTTGTTGAACGTTACTCTCATGTTATGCACTTGGTTTCAAACATAACTTGTGAGGTGAAAAAAGAGTTTGATGCTTGGGATTTGCTAAAAGCAACCTTTCCAGCAGGTACTCTTTCAGGAGCACCAAAGATAAGAGCAATGGAGATAATTGCTGATATTGAAAAGAAACCACGAGGCGTATATGGCGGAGCTGCTGGTTATATATCATTTTCAGGTAACATGGATTTGGCAATAACCATAAGAACAGCGGTTATTGAGAAAAATAGTACAGATATTTCTAATGTTCTTGGAACTTGCGACAACAGCCTATTTGATAAGAGAGATTCTAATAACTTATACGGAAAAATGGTTATTCAAGCTGGGGCTGGGATTGTTTTTGATTCTGATCCTGAAAAAGAGTATCAAGAGTGTATAAATAAGGCAAAAAGCGTTGAAAAGGCTTTTTGCCTTGCTCTTATAAGTAGTAATAACACCCTTATAAATAGCAGCAATACTATTCAAGCCGACTCTTGTTGCCATAAAAATTTAGATTTAAAAAAAATTGATATAGAAAAAGAGGTTGGAGGTGGAAAATGTTGATAACAGTAATTGATAACTATGACTCTTTTACCTTTAATCTTGTTCATTATATAATGCAGTCTGGTGCTGAGGTTGATGTATTCAGAAACAATAAAATAACTATTGATGAGATTGAAGCCTTGAACCCTGACGGAATTGTTATCTCACCAGGTCCCGGCCGCCCTGAAGATGCGGGCATATCTGTTGATGTTATAAAGCACTTTTCAGGAAAATTACCAATACTTGGAGTCTGCCTTGGTCATCAGGCGATTGGTTACACATTTGGAGGCGATATAGTTCAGGCAAAGAGAATTATGCACGGTAAAACCTCAATGGTTACAGGTGACGAAAAATTTATATTTAATGGAATAAATAAACCTTTTGCTGCAATGAGGTATCATTCACTTGCAATCTCTGAGAAAACATTGCCAGAGTGCTTAACTGTTACTGCAAAGGCTGATGACGGTGAAATTATGGGAATCCGCCATGTAGAGCATAAAACTTTTGGTGTTCAGTTTCATCCAGAATCAATTATGACGGTTGTTGGAAAACGTCTTATCAGAAACTTTATAAATATGAAATAAGACTAAGTTGTAATATATTGTTTTTTTAGTCTAATTAATTTACATTAAGGGCGATCAAATGGTCGCCCTTAATTATTTGTGGGTTTTAGGTTTATAAAAGATTTATTGGCAAAACTTATTGTTATCCTTTGATTTTTATCGAATAAAAGATAAGTTTTTCAGGAAGTCAAAATAATTTGTATAAAAGGAGTAGACGTATATGCTTTACTCAATTAAGACGCTTCAACACAGATTAGCAATTCAAGTAACTTTGGGACTGCTTATATTCTCTTTTATTGCAGGTATATTTACCTATGAATACTCATATAAACATCAGCTTGAGGTTGGCGTTATATTTCAAAACCAGCTTGTTAGGACAATTCAATCTCAGGCAGAAGTTGCTGCATTTGCAAGCAATAAAGAGATAGGACAAGATATTCTCAACGGTCTTCTCACAAACCCTCTTTTGATAGGTGTAAGGATTGAATCTACAGAATCTTTTAGATTAGAGAAGATTTCAGACTCATACAAATCAGTTGGTAAAGAACAAATTATTGATTTTAATAGAGGTATGACCTACCCACTCTTATCTCCTGTTGATGGGGAAGAACGTATTGGGACGCTTACAGTTGTAAGAAATGACGAACATATACGCAGTGAAGCGGCAAGAGCATCAAGAGATATTACTTTTCTTATGTTATCTCAGCTTTTAATGGCGGCTATTCTTATAGTTTGGGTATCACGCAAAGTTATAACCAAGCCGGTTGCAGAGCTTACAAAAGAGGTTGTTTTAGTTAGACCCGGTGAAAATAGTAGAATTGCTGTTCAAAAAAATCATCTCTATGATGAGATTGGTATGTTGTCTGCCAGCATCAACTCTCTTATTGATGCTGCTGAAAATGCCTTATCTGAAAGTGTTTTAGCAAGAAAAGCTGCTGAAGCTGCTAACCGTGCTAAGAGTGAATTTCTTGATAATTCAGGAGAGGGCTTTCTCTCTTTTGGTCCTGATATGTTGATTGATCCAGAGTATAGCCATGAGTGTGAATCAATTTTTGAACAGATACTATTAAGTAATAAATTTTCTAATAATCAATGTTCGGATAGTAGTGATCCAAACAATAGAAATAACATAAAAGGCTTGAATGTTAGCGATCTTCTTTTTGAAAATGAAGATTATGCTAAAAAAGAGGGTTTTGAAAAGACAATAGAGTTAATTTTCAATGAGACTCTTGATCTAAAAAGAGAACTTTACATATCGTTACTCCAAACAACTTATAATATTGGAGATAAGCATGTTAAAGCAAAATATCAGCTTATTGCCAATGAGACCAAAATGATGTTGGTTTTAACTGATATTACCCGTGAGAAGATTCTTGAACAGCATGTCGAGAATGAGCGTAAACGACTTAAGTTTGTTATCACTGCTGTTCGTGAGACCAGAGATTTTTTTGCAATTGTCGATGAACTCAATCAGTTTAAACAAATAACCCTGCCTCATCTGTTTACACGCATAAAACAGAGTGTTGGTGCCATAAGTGAACATCAAAATTTTATTAACAACATAAATGAGCATCAAGATTTAATTAATGAGATGCTCTATGAAATGTATCGTCATATTCATACATTTAAAGGGTTATTTGCCCAGCAAGAGTTTATATATTTTCCTCAATTTCTACATGAGATGGAGACGCAAATATCTAAAACTATAGGGAAAATATCTACAGACTCAAACTTCTATTTTGATCAATTTTTTGAAGAGATAGAAAAATTTGTCCAAAATTTTCAAAATGAAAATGTGCTTGACGAAGATTTGTTGATTATCCGTGCATTTCTTGGAGATGAATTTATTGAGAGAAGAGGAGATGTTATTATAAGCAGTGAACTTGCCTCAGAAATAGAGTCAATGGCAACTGCCTTGATTGAAAAGATGGGACAAAATATTGACAATGAGACGCGCAATATTCTTGAACAGGTAAAGCATCTTAGAGATGTTGATATAAAATCGCTTCTAACCCCTCATGTGGAAGGTGCATTAAGGCTTGCCGAACGCCTCGGTAAGTACATAAACCCGTTTAAAGTAGAAGGTGATTTTGTGGGTGTCCATCCAGACAAATTTGCTCCATTTATTCGTTCGCTTGTGAACGTATTTAGAAATGCAATTGACCACGGTATCGAAGAGCCAGATGAGCGTATAGAATTAGAAAAAGATGAGTATGCAACACTTGAGTGTCAAGTTAGAAAATTAGAGAGTTTTGACAACAACAGAGATTATGTTCAGATCACAATTTCAGATGATGGAAAAGGTATTGATCTTATAGCGATTAAAGATAAAATTGTTGCAAAA
>JADFXA010000340.1 GCA_015233755.1 Desulfamplus sp.
GAAATGAGTCTGGAGAAAAAGTTTTTTTGGCAGGAATTCCAATTCTGGAGAAGACACTGTTGAGTTCTATATCAGCATCTGGCTTTATCAATATTTTTCTTTCATTATCAGGTTTATTTCTGATTTTATATTTTCGTGTTTTCATGGGCTTTATAAAAGCATAAAATATTGAATCTTGCAACTGAATTGAGTTTAATGTAAATTGAAATCAAGTTTACATTAAATTTGAAGAAGATTGGAACGTTATAGTCTATAGTTTCTACAAAACTTGCATCAAAGCTTGACTTTACTGGATATAAAATTTGTTTTGTAGGATGTCATCTATAAAATTTTTAAACATGGTTCTTTTCATAATTTTTTAAATATTATGCTAATACAACTTAAGCGCCTTAATTTTTATCTAATCTTTGCTGTTGATATGATGCTCTTTGCAGCATCTTTTTTTTTAGCTCACCTTATAAGATTTGAATTTGTCTTTTCTGAATCAATTGCGGCTCAAAATTTATCCCTCCTTCCTTTTGTTATTCTCATAAAACCTTTGGTCTATTTTTTCTTTGAGCTTTATAAAGGCATGTTTAGATACGTAGGAATCTCAGATCTTTGGAACCTCTTTAAAGCATCTATTGCATCAACATTGCTTATACTTTTTGGCATCTTTATCTTTAGCAGATTTGATGGATTCTCAAGAGCTGTTCTAATTATTGATTGGTGTTTGACATTTCTTTTAACTGGTGGCTTACGCCTTCTTGTTAGATATATGTACCACAAATATCTAAGACAAAGAGATAATGGAGAAAAATTTAGTTTTTTTAGCTCAAAACCACAAATACCAATTTTAATTATTGGTGCTGGTAACGCTGGTGAGAAGATATTAAGAGAGATGATTGATAATCCTCGCTTAAATTACAATGTAGTAGGTTTTATTGACGATAACCCAAATAAGAGAGGTAGATCAATTCACGGAATACCTGTTTTGGGAAAAGTAAGTGAACTTGAGGCAATTTCAGCAAAGCATGAAATTGATGAGATTATAATTGCCGTCCCTTCCGCAACTGGTGTTCAAATGAGAACAATTCTTGATGCTTGTAAATCGTGCAATATAAATTTCAAAACAATGCCAGGATATGGAGAACTTATTGATGGTAAGGTAAGTGTCAAAACTTTAAGAGATGTTAGATACAAAGATTTACTTAGGCGTCAACCCGTAGAACTCGACTGTGAGCGTATCTCCGATTATTTAAAAGAGAAAAATGTTATGGTTACAGGTGCGGGAGGAAGTATTGGAAGTGAGCTTTGCAGACAGATTATTAAATTTCAACCACGAAAGTTGATTTTGTTGGATTCATCAGAGTCGGGTCTCTATACTCTCCAGATGGAGCTTAAACACAGAGCTGGTTATCAACGCTATTGCACGATATTAGGTTGTGTAGAGGACGAATCATTAATTGATAAAATTATGAATCGTTATGCTCCAGATGTAATATTTCATGCTGCTGCATATAAACATGTACCTATGCTTGAGAGAAATCCATGGCAAGCTGTAATGAATAATATTCGTGGCAACCATATTCTTGTGCAAAAAGCTATAGATTACAAAGTGGGTCATTTTGTTTTAGTATCCACTGACAAAGCTGTAAGACCTACAAATATTATGGGGGCGAGCAAAAGGGTGTGCGAACTTATCGTTCAAAGTTATTATGGTAATGGGACAAAAATGATGGCTGTAAGATTTGGTAATGTTGTTGGCTCTGCTGGCTCTGTAATTCCACTTTTTAGAGATCAGATTGAAAGAGGTGGTCCTGTTACTGTAACTCATCCTGAGGTTACAAGGTATTTTATGACAATACCAGAAGCATCACAGTTAATATTGCAAGCTGGTGCTCAAGGAGAAGGTGGAGAGACATTTATCCTTGAGATGGGTACATCTATAAAAATTGTGGACATGGCACGAGATTTAATAAGACTTTCGGGCAAAGAGCCAGATAGCGATATTGAGATTCGTTTTACAGGTCTAAGACAAGGTGAAAAACTCTATGAAGAGTTAATTACTGAAGATGAAGGGGTTGTTTCAACAAGCCATGAGAAAATAATGGTTTTACGTTCAAATGGACAGTGGAACGGTATTGGAAGTCAAGAGGATTTTAGAGCCTGGCTTAACAATAAATTATCAGAGCTATATCAAGTATCTGCAACCCATGATGTGTCTGGTATTAGAGATAAGATAAAGGAGATCGTTCCTGAATATAGTGTTCAAGAAAGTAGTTGCGTTTTGTGATATTTATTTAACTCTTAATTTTAGGATATGAATGGTCTAAGTATTATTAAGATTGTTTTGTATCAGTAAATTTGTAAATAAATTATATTTAATATTGACAAAAACTCATAATAGATTCTAAAACAAACTAAGGAATGGGAATAAAATACATAAGAGAACAGTGTTATTAGAAAATAAATTTTCAAACATAGGGGGTATTTTATAAAAATGGCATTTCTTAGCAACTTAAAAATAAGCTATAAGGTAAGCCTGGTTACTATTATTCCGCTCACTCTATTCTTCATAATTGGAGTGTTGACAATTATTCATAATCTATCGGAGCTTAAAGTAGTTCAG
>JADFXA010000341.1 GCA_015233755.1 Desulfamplus sp.
AGAGCCACAATTGATACAGAACATTTTAATGAACTGTTGTCCAGTTTAGAATTAAGCGTAATGGGCGATGCCTTTATAATTAATCATCAAGGGATAATACAAACCCCAAGTAGGCTTCACGGGGATGTTTTGGCAAAAACTGATATTCCTGTGCCTGATTATTCCGATCATACAGAAGTAAAGGAGTATATGGATGCTGACAAAAATGCAAATATAGTTGGATATGCCTACATACCAGATACAGATTTTATACTTATGATTGTTAAGAAAAAAACTGAACTAATGAGAACATGGTACAGCACCCGTTCAATTTTGATTCTATTTCTTGTAGGAAGTATAACCATTATTCTTGGGGTGATTCTCTCCATGACCACCTATCTTGTAAACAACCTCTATATTGCCGACAAAAAAAGGGCAATGGCAATGCACCGTATTGAATATGACAATAAATTAGCTACCATTGGAAGACTTGCTGCGGGTGTTGCCCATGAGATCAACAATCCATTGGCTGTAATTAATGAAAAAGCGGGGCTTATCAAGGATATCTTCACATATCAGAGTAAATATAAAGAAGATGACAAACTTATTGGGCTTGCAGATTCAGTTATCTCTTCGGTGCAGCGATGCGGCAGTATAACCCATCGACTGCTCAATTTTGCAAGACACCTTGAGGTATCCATACAGTCGGTAAATATCAAAAATCTGATTAACGATGTCTTAGGCTTTCTTGGCAAAGAGGCAGAATACAAAAGTATCAAAGTAGTTGTTGATATTCCTGATAACCTTCCTGATATGGTTTGCGATAGAGGTAAGATGCAGCAAATATTTTTAAATCTTGTCAATAACGCCTTTGCAGCAATAGAGTCTGACGGTATTCTTAAAATAGAGGCAAAGGAAAAAAACAGCAATTTCTGCACCATTACAGTAAGTGATACAGGCTGCGGCATTAGACCCGCTGATTTAGAGCTTATTTTTGAACCTTTTTATACAACAAAATCCTCACAAGGAGGAACTGGTCTTGGGCTTTCCATTACCTATGGGCTGGTAAATGAAGCCGGCGGATATATAAATGTTGAAAGTGAAGTGGGTAAAGGAACACGCTTCATTGTAACGTTGCCCTATAAACACCATACAGGAAAAAAGGAGGAGAAGGTTTGCGAATACTCTTAGTTGACGATGAGGCAGATTATGTCTCAACTTTAGCAGAACGGCTTTCCTTCAGAGGAATTGAAGCACAATGGGCATCAGGTGGTCAGGAGGCTTTGAAATATCTTGAAACCAACCATTATGATTTGGCTATTCTTGATGTGAAGATGCCAAAGATTGGAGGCATTGAATTGAAAAGGCAGATTGAAAAAAAATATTCTCACATGAAATTTATCTATCTTACTGGTCATGGTTCTGAAGATGACTACCAAAAGGGAGTTGCTGATTCCGTCCATTATCTTATCAAACCAGTTAATATTGATGATCTTATAAAAATGATGAACAAAGTGATGGAAGGAAAAAATTAATGAGCGGGCAACTTAAAGTTGTAAATGAGTTAGATGTAGAGAATAGAGGCTTAGAATATTGTGGTTTACAATACTTTGGTGCAATGTCTGCCTCTATTGCCCATGAGATTAAAAATGCTCTTGCAATTACTAATGAAAGTGCAGGGCTTCTGGAAGATTTAAGCCTTATTTCAATGAAAAATGGTCTCCCTTTGGATTCTGAAAGGGTGGCAAGACTTTCAAAAAAGGTGATGGATCAGATAAAACGAGCAGATACCATTGTGAGAAAGATGAGCCAGTTTGCACACTCTGTTGATGAGCCTGTCAAAGCTGCTAATCTATCTGAAATCGTAGAGCTGGCAATTGATTTAGGCAGGCGCATAGCTTCAACAAAGAATATAAATCTTTCATATATCGATAGTGAGTTTCCAATCTCAATTGAGACAAATCCTTTTTTACTCATGAACCTTTTGTGGCTCATAATAAAATCAGCATTTGAAAGAGTTAACAGTGATAATAATATTGAGATTGCAATATCAAAAGAAGAGGAACAAGCCCAAATTATCATAATGAACCTTGTTTCTTATAATCTTACGATTTGTCAGGAAAATATTCAAACACGAAATATAGAGCAGGAAAAATGGATACCTCACCTTGCAGATTTACTTAATGCAAAAATTGACATGAATAATGAAGATAAAATACTCATAACTATAGCCCTTCTAAATGGTTTGTAAAAATATAATAATCAATCTATAAGTAGAGGTCTCTCTATTTATAGATTGATTATTAGGACATTTAGTCAGGTTTTAATATAACCCCGCTTTTTTCTAATATAGTAAAGAAGGATGAGACGGGTTGTGGAGGATTTAGATATCCATTATCCCTTTAAACACAGAAGTTGCTGGCCCTGTTTTATAGACATGATTGTCTGATTCTCTCCACTCTATATCAAGAGTTCCGCCTTTTAGATGCAGTTTTACCTTTCTTGAGGCTTTCCCATTTAGGCTTGCCGCAACCATTGCAGCACAGGCTCCTGTACCACATGCAAGGGGTTATTTAACGGTCCATGTGGTGGAACAAACAAGGGTAATTGTGAAATCA
>JADFXA010000342.1 GCA_015233755.1 Desulfamplus sp.
TTGTTATCAAATGAAATTTTACCGGTAAGTCCCTGAAAATTTTGTGTAGATGCCACTGCATTTCTAATCTGGGTTGGATCAAAAGAATTCGCACGACGAATCGCATCTGCTAAAAGCATTCCAGCATCATAACCTAACGGTACACCAGATTTTGCACTTGTATAATTGTGTTCTTTAATAAACGTTTTACTCAACTCATTTGCTATATCAGGATGCCAGTGAGATGAATAATAGCTTCCTTCTACAGCATCACCACCATACGTCCACATAGCTTCAAACCATGCGTCTCCTCCAAGAAAAGTTGATTTCATTCCCATCTCCCGAGACTGTTTTATGATATAAGATGATTCCCTTGCAGCCCCAGGAATAAATATGACATTTGGATTGAAGCTTTTTACTTTTTCCAATAAAGCAGTAAAATCAGTGGTTTTAGATAGGTAATCACCTTCCCAGAGAATTTCTCCGCCTTTTTGCTTAAATTTGTCTTTAAAAAAATCTGCAAGTCCCATTGAATAGGCTTCAGTCGTATTCGTTAACACAACAGCACTCTTTGCTTTAAGAGCATCAACCGCAAAATTAGCCATGACTAACCCCTGAAATGGATCAATGAAGCAGACGCGAAAGATATAATCCCCAACAAGCGTTACTTTGGGATTTGTTGACATCGGAGATATCATAGGAATTTTAGCAGCTTGAGCAACGGGTGCAACTGCAAGAGAATGAGAACTCCATACGTCTCCAAGTATAGCAACGACGCCAGCTTTCACAGCTTCTTCCGCGGCTATTTTAGCACCTATAGCCATACTTTTATTATCGAATTCCAAGAGTTCGATTTGTTTTCCTAAAATACCACCTTGTTTATTAATGTCTTCAATGGCATAACGAATCCCAACAAGTGCTGGGGTCGTAGCACCTTCTACCTGCTGAATCGCTTCACCTGATTTTGCCATTATCGCAGCGACTTTTATAGTTTCAGCTGCTGATACGAAATTTATAATCATATCAGGCGAGAAAATGGTTATCCATAAACCCAAAAGACTCAAGTACAAAACGATAATAATTTTTTTCATGTTTTTCTCCATTTAATAGTGTATTTATGATTTTCTTTAATGCTGTTAAAAAAAATACCATATAACAAATAATGTGTGTAGTAAAAAATGTTGATTGTAAAATGAAAAAATTGAGAAATAACAAAAAATTTGAAAAAAATAGACTTCTTCAGGGTTTTTCGCCTTTTATAATTTTTGGAGTAGCTATAATCCTTGTGCCTATTTTTGTCTTAATGACTATGGATAACATAAGAGAACAAAATGGTCGTACCATTGAGAAACTAACTGGTAAAGGAATTTTTTTGATAAGGGCATTTGAAGCTGCCACAAGAACAGGCATGTTGACTATGAGCTGGAGCGTCTCTAAAGTTCAAAGTCTTCTTACTGAGACCGCCTTACAACCTGAAGTTGAATATATGATGATAACAGATATTGATGGAACAATACTTGCTCATAGCGATCCTTCAAAAGTGGGGGGGAAATATGAAAATATGCCTGACATAGAGGTTCTAAAAAGAGAGAGGAATAGGTTAAATTCAAAAGAAATTGCTTCAAATGGATCTAATTTTGATACTCTTATCTGGCATAGAGAACTTCCAACTGAAAATAATAATAAAATTTTTCAAGTTTTCAAGTGGTTTACTCCTGCTCATAGACGTGTAAGAGCTGGCAAGCCACTAATGCCATTTTGCAAGGCTGAAGGTAAAATAGATTGTCCTGTTGATTCTGAAGTAGGCTCTCTCAAAAGTGAATTGCCATTACACCTTAGGGATATGGATTGGTTTAAATTACATTTTTTATCTCCAAAACATGGAAAACTTCCAGCAGAAAATCATCAAAATCAGATAATTTTTGCAGCTCTTGATATGTCAGAGGTTGAAATAGCCAAAGCCAAATATCTTCGTCATGTGATTGCAATGGGTTTTATGTTTTTTGTTTTGGGTTGTACAGGTGTTGTTGGAATTATTGCATTCCAAGGATACAGGTCAGCAAGAACATCAATTTCTGAGCTAAAAGGCGAAATTGAACGAAGCCGCAGACTTGCTGCTGTCGGTAAATTAGCCGCTGGAGTTGCACATGAAATAAGAAATCCTTTAAGCTCTATTAAAGGATTTGCCACATATTTCAAGGAACGCTACAGCGGTGTGAAAGAAGATATTGAAGTTGCAGATATAATGATTCAGGAGGTGGAGAGATTAAACAGAGCAGTTACTCAGCTTCTTGAATTTGCAAAACCTCTCCCTATTATGACAAAAGAGATCAATATAAAAGAGTTGATAGCACACTCAATAAAGTTGATAGATCATGAAAAAAATCAAAAAAATATCAGCGTTAAAGTTGATTACCATTTGAGCAGAGAGAATATAATGACAGACCCTGATAGGTTAAATCAGATTTTACTCAATCTATACCTTAACGCATTGCAGGCAATGGAAGAGAATGGACAACTTACAATTAGAATTTATGATATGTATTGCAAGAAAATATATGATGATAATGTTCATAAAGCATATTTTGGTGATTTAAAAGATAAAATTTTAATAGA
>JADFXA010000343.1 GCA_015233755.1 Desulfamplus sp.
GAGTTAGAACAAGCTCTTGCAGCCGCAAAAGATGAGGCAGAAGAGATTACATCTCAAAAACTTGCTGAACTTAAGAAGAAAATGACCAAAGAAAAAGAGACAGCAGTTAAAACAGAGGTAAAAAAGGCATTAGATGAGGCAGCCAAAATAGCAAAAGCAGCAGAAGAGGCAAAAGCTGAAGCATCTGCTGAGGAGGAGAAATAGATGGGACTGCAAGATACTATAAAAAATCGGTTGTCAAACAATCAATTAATTAAAAATAGCTTGATGAAAAGCAACCTTATAAATAATCCATTAATGAACAAGATTGAATGGACACCACTCAACATTGTTACTGCTATAATTCTTTTTGTTGGTTTTATTTTGACGATTGCTCGTTTTTTTGGCGGTCTTGGTACGGTTACAAATCTTGATGACAATAATCCTTGGGGGTTATGGATTGGCTTTGATCTACTCTGTGGCGTTGCTCTTGCTGCTGGTGGATATGTAACATCTTCAGCCTGTTATATTTTTGGACTGAAAAGATATCATTCTGCTGTAAGACCCGCAATCCTAACTGCATTTCTTGGCTATGCTCTTGTTGTTTTCGCCTTAAACTATGATGTTGGACGCCCTTGGAGACTTCCATACCCAATTTTCTATTCACCTGGAACATCATCGCTTCTTTTTGAAGTAGGACTTTGTGTATTTCTATATCTTAATGTTTTATTTATTGAATTTACTCCAGCAGCTTTTGAGTGGCTTGGTTTAAAGAAGATTCGTAATTTTGTTGTTGGCTTAACTATGCTTCTTACGATTTTTGGTGTTGTACTTTCTACACTTCATCAATCTTCACTTGGTGCATTATTTTTGATTGCACCATCAAAACTCCACCCTCTTTGGTATTCAGGCTATCTTCCCGTTTACTTTTTTATTTCAAGTATGTTTGCTGGTATGTCTATGGTTATTTTTGAAGGAAGCCTTGCTCACAAATATCTTCATCATAAAATGGACGAAACACATTTAAGCGAAAGTGAGGGAGTTGTATTAGGATTTTCAAAAGCTGCCTCATTTGTGATGATGGGTTATTTGGGCATTAAACTTATTGGCCTTTCAATTGACAATAATTGGCACTATCTCTTTACAAGTTGGGGATTATGGTTTCTGTTTGAACTAATTGGTTTTGTAGCTTTACCCGCATTTATCTATGCTGTTGCTGCACGAGAAAAAAATGTGAAATTGGCAAGGATAGCATCTATACTTGGAGTGTTGGGTATTGTATTGAATAGGCTAAATATATCACTTGTTGCTTTTAATTGGCAGCTTCCTTTAGAACAAAGATATTTTCCAAGTTGGATGGAAATTGCTATATCGGTTTTTGTAGTTACAGTTGGAATTACAGCTTATAGACTAATTACAGCTTATATGCCTATTTTATATGAACATCCTGAGTATAAACATGGTGATGATTCTAATAATAAACATGGACATCAAGAAGATTAAATTTTGGTTAGTTATTAATTAGGTTAACAACACTTTAAATCGTCCTATTTAATAACTAACTTAATAAAATTATTAGTAAAGTAAAAATCTAAAGTAAAGACTTTAGGAGGTAATTGTGGAACAGATTTTTTATACACTTCAAGATTTTATGGTGCATACCAAAGGTATTACATATCTTATTATGGGAGGGCTTTTAGTCGCTCTTCCTCTGTTCTGGCTCTTTCTGACTGGAAGAGATGAGAAGAACAAAACATTTTGATAATATTTAAGGTATCTTAAAGAGGAGGAATTAATGTACGAATTTCTAACAGGTTTTATGTTCTGGTTAGCTCTTGGAGTCTGCTTAATAGGCATGGGTGTCAGGACAATACTATATTTTAAAGGGCTTCGGTGGAATCTTGATCGTGTAGCGTATACAGCTTATCCAGTTGAAGGGTTTAAAGGTGCCATTCGCTCAATTTACAAATGGATTCTACCGTTTGGCAGCCATGGTTGGCGAAAACAGCCATTTATGACAGTAATGTTTTTCTCATTTCATATAGGAGCTATCTTTGTACCTATATTTCTTTTAGCACATAATATCTTCCTTAAAGAAAAGTTGGGATTCTCTTTTATAACAATCAACGGTGGTGTTGCAGATTTCTTATCTTGGCTCGTAGTTATATCCCTTATTTTTATTGTACTTCGTAGGTTAGCTCTTCCTGAAGTGCGTATTTTGACTAACTGGTATGACTACTTAATAATATTTATTTCTTCCGCACCTTTTATTACCGGATTGATCGCAAGATATGAGGTTGGAAATTACTCATTCTGGCTGCTTGCACATATCATTAGTGGGGAGATACTCCTTTTTGCCATTCCTTTTACAAAACTATCACACATATTTCTATTTTTTGCTTCTCGTGCCCAATTAGGTATGGATTATGGTATAAAACGTGGCGGTCTAAAAGGTACTGTAATGGATTGGTAATAAATATCTATAACTCTTAAAGTGTTATTTTTTCCAAAATACGATTTTAGCCACTTCCTTAAATATTTATAAATCAATTTTTGTTTTAAAAAGCCCTTGATGTTGCCATTTTGAAGGAGAATATAATTTATGCCAGAA
>JADFXA010000344.1 GCA_015233755.1 Desulfamplus sp.
GAGGATTTTCCAAGCCAAAGGTTTACTGATAGACACAACCTGTTTTTCTCTGATTTATCGAAAAGCAGTTAGAACCGATATAAGTTCAAAGCGTGTCTTTAAGAAGCGAGATGATTTCCTCACGTACAAGCTCAACATAATGGGGAAAAAGTTTGGCAAGAGTGGGGGTCAGTTCAATGCTCCAGTTGATGGTTTCAGGTTCTATCCCAAGAACATGAAGTTCTGGATTTTTACCTGTCATTCTTGCCATGCTGAGTGAATCTAAAAGGTCAATGTCATGCAATGAAAGTGTCTGTTTTTGATCTTGCCTTAAATCATTTTCAGAGAGTCGATATATTGTTCCGGGTGCCTGCCCGCCTTTTACAATATCCAATACTAATATCTTTTCATACTCTACAAATAGATAGAAAATATCCTGAGTAAATGTTCCGCCATCAATAAAATCAACATGCTCCAAATTTACCCCTGCCCAATCAAACTTTTTTGATTGCACTGCTTGAGAACAATCAAGAGTTTCTTTAGAGTAATCGCCAGGATATTTTTCTTTTAGAAGCTCATGGACTGCATGAACCCCGATTCCTTCGTCCATCATCAGGATATTTCCAACACCAAGCACAAGTAGCTTTTTCATACATCTCTCTTAAAACATATAATTTATTTTATCGTTATCGTTCAGACATTTGAATAGAACATTAATTGCAGCAAAGCTGCCTATGTTCAATGGGTTTAAACTTTAAATTGGTACTTTAAATTTGCCTACCAGCTGTTTTAATTGCTTTGCCAAAACAAATAGCTCTTCTGCATTTATATTGACCTTAGAACTCGTATCAAAAATATCCTCGGTGTATTTTTCTATCTGAGTAATTTCCGATACAACTTTTTTTGCTATTTTTGAGCTGTTATCAATATTTTCATCTACCTGATTAATCCCTTGTGATACCTGATTTATATTACCTGAAATCTCTTTAGTGGTTACCGCTTGATCTTCTACTGCCGACGCAATGGTTGTTATAATTTCATTAATACTATGGATAATATGAGAAATATTTTTTATTTCTGTTACAGTGTCGGATGTTGCACCTTGAATCTCTCCGATTTTTGACTTTATCTCCTTAGTTGCGTTTGCAGTCTGCCTTGCAAGCTCCTTGATTTCATTTGCTACCACAGCAAACCCTTTTCCAGCCTCTCCTGCTCTTGCTGCTTCAATGGTTGCATTTAATGCTAAAAGATTGGTCTGATCTGAAATTTCTGTAATTATCTCGGTGACTTTGCTGATTTCATTTGCTGCATTACCAAGTTCATTCACTTTTTCTGAGATATTCTGCGTCTGAAGAACCGCCTTATTGGTTACTAAAAGTGCTTTTTCAGAGTTTTGCCCGATTTGACTGATAGTTGTATTCATTTCAGCAGTTGCCACAGAAACCATCTTCACGTTGTCTGCAGTCTGTCTGCTGATATAGGCTACTGAGTTGATATTAGCTTCCATATTCTTGGTCAAGGATGAGCCTGCTTTTGACTTGACTGATATATTTTGAGCTCCTTGATGCATATATTTTGAAATTTGGGAAAGATTGCTGGAAGATGCGGATAACGTTTCAATGCCTTGTACTATCTCACTAAACATTTTTTCAATTTTTGATACCATTATATTTAATGCACTGCCCATAATACCTATCTCATCTTTTTGATCGATGACAATTTTTTGTGAAAAATCGCCTTCTGACATCTTTTCAGTAAAACGGACATTTTTCAAGATAGGATTTATAACAATGCTTTTAAGGCATATAATTATGGTAAATACCAATATTAAAATCACAAAAATAACACCGGTTGACTGGGTAATCATAGCTTTTTCCAAACGGAGATCTATGTTTTGCCGGAGTGCTAATACGTTATCCTGAGTCTTTTTTTTGCTTTTTTTAATATTATCAATGATAACTTTATCGCTATAATATATTTGGATACTTCCAACTTTTTCATTTTCAAACGATGCATCTGAATTAAAAGATAGCATTGAGGAGAGATTTATATCGCCAGGCAATTTTGTTCCTGATGCAATTTGAGGAGAACGCCAAAGAGAGACAAAAGGCTCATTCCCTGTATTTAAAATAACTATTGCCTCTATTTCGGCTATTTGCATATATGATTGCAGCGCGACTATCAAACCTTCTGGATTGAAGTTATTAAGATAATCCGCTGCAATGCTGCCTGCTATTTTTGTGGTAACCGAGATCTTGTCATAAAGTGCATTTTTATGGATATCAGCTTGCTCATTTATAACCCGCTCTATTGTATTTGTATTTTCATCAATAGCAAACTTGACTATATCTGACTGGTATTTAAGGAAATAAAAAATAAGTCCTGTCAAAAGTATAGAGATTACAATTCCAACCATAATAGATGTTTTGACCGAAACACTAAGCCCTGTTTTTTTGAAAAAACTTATATTCATGTAGATAAAAACCCCGCATCTTTAGATTAGTTTTTTTATTGACAGAATCAATTGTAAGGCTGCTATCCAAAATATTTCTCATAAATTGCTCTATCTATTTTCCAAAATAGGCTTCATAAATTGTTTTAAATTCAG
>JADFXA010000345.1 GCA_015233755.1 Desulfamplus sp.
GTTGATGTCTGCATATTAAGAACAGGTGCAATGGATAAGTTTGGATTTCTTAACTACGGAGCTGCAAATTCATGCACCCGTTCAGCTATAGAAAAGGCAAGATTAGTTATAGTTGAAATCAACGAAAATATTCCACGATGCCTTGGTGGATTCCATGAATCTATACACATTTCAGAAGTTGATTATATTGTTGAATCTGATAACGCACCTATTTTTGTCCTTCCAAATCCTGTAATAAATGAGACCGACCGAATTATAGCAGAGCAGATTGTAAGTGAAATAAGAGATGGTGCTTGTATTCAACTTGGTATTGGTGGAATGCCCAACACAGTTGGAAAACTTATTGCAGCATCTGATCTTAAAAACCTTGGAGTTCATACAGAGATGCTTGCAGACGCATATCTTGATATGTATATGGCTGGCAAAATAAGCAACCTTAATAAGGCAACTGATCCAGGAAAAATTGCTTACACATTTGCCTTTGGAAGCAAGGCTCTTTATGATTTTATTGACAACAACCCATGTTGTGCAAGCTATCCAGTTGATTATACAAATAATCTTCAAAGAATATCTTCAAACCCTGGTGTTATATCAATTAACAATGCTCTTGAAGTCGATCTCTATGGCCAAGTCTCATCTGAATCAGTAGGAAAGAGACATATAACAGGAACAGGCGGACAATTTGATTTTGCCTATGGAGCTTATCACTCTCAGGGTGGTAAATCTTTTATATGTTTAAATTCAACAGCAACTGATAAGACTGGTAAGCTTGTATCAAGAATAAGACCTCTATTTGATTCAGGAACTATAGTTACTCTTCCAAGAACAATTACCCAATACATTGTTACAGAATATGGCATGGTAAATCTTAAAGGAAAAACTACGTGGGAGAGAGCTGAAGCACTTATAAGTATAGCACATCCTGCATTTAGAGCAGAGCTTATAAAAGAAGCTGAAGCAATGGGTATTTGGACAAAAGAGAAAAAGAGAGAAGCTGTATATCCTGGCAAATTGGGAGTATTTACGAAATCAAATCAGGCTGATGCTGTTGTATATCAATCTAAAGAGAAAGTGCCTTTACTCAATTCTTAATAAACCACCAATAACTTAGAACTAATCATATAAAGGAAAAATAAGACAATGGCTCAACTTATAGCAGACAAAAGAGATGTAGAATTTGTACTTCACGAACAGTTTAACGCTGCATCACTTACGAGATTTGAACGATATGCAACATGCAACAAGAAAACTATTGACCTTATAGTATCTGAAGCGAGAAATCTTGCTATAAAAGAGATACTGCCTCTTCAAAAGATTTCAGATGAAGGATGTAAATTTGATTCAGGAAAGGTAACAGTTCCAGAGGCATACCATAAAGTTTTAGCCTCTTATCTTGGTGGTGAGTGGCTTGGAATGACCGATGATCCTGAATGGGGTGGTCAAGGGCTGCCTAAATTAGTTTCAATGGCAGCAAATGAATATTTTTATGGTGCTTGCAACTCTTTTATGCTCTTTCATCTTCTTAGCCATGGTGCGGCAAGATTAGTTGAGAATTTTGGAACAGAGGAGCAAAAAAAAATATATCTTGCAAACATGTTATCAGGAAAATGGTCAGGAACTATGCTTTTGACTGAACCAGACGCTGGTTCTGATGTTGGTGCTTTGACGACATCTGCACGTAAGAATCCTGATGGAACATACAGCATAACTGGTAATAAGATTTTTATCTCAGGTGGAGAGCACGATATGGTTGAAAATATTATTCACCCTGTTCTTGCAAGGATTGAAGGTGCTCCATCAGGTACAAAAGGTATTTCTCTGTTTCTTGTCCCTAAATTTAGAGTGAACTCTGACGGCAGCTTAGGAGAATTTAATGATGTTGTCTGCACAGGTATTGAGCATAAGTTAGGTCTTCACGGCAACTGTACCTGCTCTTTAACACTTGGCGGAGGCGGCAGCTGCATTGGAACTCTTCTTGGCCAAGAAAATAAGGGCATGTCTGCAATGTTTGTAATGATGAATGAAGCCCGCCAGATGGTTGGTCTTCAAGGCTTTGCCAACGCCTCAGCAGCATATCTTTATGCACTAAGTTATGCAAGGCAGCGTATCCAGACAAAACATATTACAGCATCTTCAAATTCTGTATCTGTGCCTATTATTCAACACCCTGATGTAAGACGCCAGCTCATGATAATGAAAGCTCATGTTGAAGGAATGAGAAGCCTTATCTATTATGGAGGGCTTTGCCAAGATATTGAAAAATGCGGAGAGACAGAAGAGGAGAGAACAGAGGCAGGAGAGATGGTAGAGGTTCTTACTCCTATAATTAAAGGTTACATCACTGACAAGGCTTTTGAGATGTGCAGTCATGGAATCCAGGTTTACGGTGGTTATGGTTTCATTGAAGAGTATCCAATTGCCCAGCTTCTCAGAGATTCAAGGATATTTATGCTTTATGAGGGTACTAACGGAATCCAGTCTATAGACCTTGTAGGAAGAAAAATGGGTATGAAGAAAGGAAAGCCATTTGTTGCCTTTATAGATGAAATTACAAAAACAGTAAGAAGAGCCAAAGAGATGGA
>JADFXA010000346.1 GCA_015233755.1 Desulfamplus sp.
GCTCATTATCCATAAAATTTCAACAGCTTATCCTCTATTCAGGAAGCCCTATTTAGATAGGGAGGTAATTACAGCAGCAATTAATCAAGGAGTTGTGCATAGATTTATTGCCAAGCCATGGAATATTGATGAATTAGATATAGTTGTTAGTCAAGCATCTCAATTCCCTGAAAAATTTAGAAATACTCAATACTTAGACTGGCTATCTGAAGCTCCTGTTCCTAACATTATGCAAAAAGATATAAAGAAATTTAATGATTACCGTAATGATATGACACTTGGGAAAATAGCATTAAATCACGGATTCATTACTCGTAAGCAATTAGACACTTCAATTGCAGCAACGCAGATTGCCAGAAAGGCAGGTAGAAATGTATCTCTTGAGAATATCATGTTTGAAAAAGAGCTTATATCATCAGAAGATATGGGTAAGCTTATTGCTGCTTCACGTAGAACAATGGGTAAATCTTTTGGAGCTATTGCTGTGAAAGATTATGGAGTGAAGCTATCTGATATTAAAAGATGTCTTGCAATTCAGGCAAGAGAGTTTAGTGATACATCAATCTGCCGTCTTATAGGAGATATTGTTGTTGATGAAAAAATTCTGACTGAAGAGCAAAAAGAATCTATTATTATTGATATGACGTACTCTGAAAAAGAAGAAATTTTAAATACGGATTCTAATTTATCTAACACAAATCCAATAGATAGTATTGAACATTCTGTAGATAATAAGGTCATATTGGATAGAAAGAAACAAATTTTCTTCAGACAGCGTGCATTTGACAAGTTATTTTGTAAAGTAGCAATTAATAAAAATTTTGTAACTGAATCAGAAATTCTAAATATTCTTGAAGAGCAGCTTATTCACTTTGGGAAAAATTTTGAGATTAAAAAAATCAAGGAGATTATGATTGGAGCTTCAATAATATCGGAGAATCAAGCGAATCTAATTGAGTCTATCATTGCCTGTAAACCAGATTTGTTTGCACTCTATAAAGTCGATAAAGATCTGATTACTACTATTGGAGATAACCATGCTTTTGAATTAGTAGTATCAGCAGACGAAATGGAAGCGAAAATTAGTTTAATTGGTGTCATACCTGAAAATATGACATGTGATACTTTAAAATATCTACTTAAAACGCATGGAATTATTTATGGTTTAGCAAATGATATTGATATTGAGATATTTCTTAAAATGGCATCAGAAAATAGAAGAAAATCATTTGTCATTGCAAAAGGAAGACCCGTAAAGTTAGGACGTAATGCTTCAATAAAATATTTTTTTGAAGATGAGAATGCACGTTTTGGTAAAGAGCTTATGTCTGGTAGATTTGACTATAGGGAACGTGGTGAAATAGTTAAAGTCACCAAAGGTACTATTTTAGCTCAGAAAATTCCTCTTATACAGTCAGTTAAAGGTTCGACAATTAAGGGTATCGAGATTCCAGCACCTATTCCTATTGATTTAACGCTTAGTTGTGGTAAAGGAGCTGTAATTTCTAAAGATGGATTAACAATAACAGCAGAAGTTGACGGAAGACCTGATTTGACACTTGGTGGTAGAATTAGTGTAATGCACGAAAAAACTGTTGAAGGTAATGTAGATTTCAGAACTGGGAACATAGTATTTGGAGGAGATGTTAATGTAAATGGTTCCTTGTTACCAGGATTTTGTGTAACTGCTGATAATCTAAAAATTAATGATATTGATGAGGGACAGGTCAATGTTGAGAACAATCTAATCGTTAAGAATAATATTATAAATTCACATATAAAATCAGGTGGTAACATTTTTGTCGCATTATCTATTAAGAACAGCACTATCTCTGCTCGTGGAGATTTGGTTATTGAAAAAGAGATTATTAATTCAACCATTATTACAAGCGGGAAGGTATTAATACAAAGAGGTAGGATTATTTCATCTTCAATTCATGCAGCAAACGGTATTGAAGTAAAGGATGTTGGTAATGAGACATCTTTGCCATGTATTCTTTTCCCTGGTTCTGATGAACATGCACATGATGTTATTAATAAATTTAACCACCAAATTGATTCTGAAAAAAAGAAACTTGAAGAGCTTGATTGTCTTCAAAAAGATTGTGAAAAAAAGATTTTTGAACAACTCAATGCTTTGGCTGATATGTCAAAAATTCAAGAGAATCTATTATCAGAAAAAAGAAATGCTGTAGATGGGAAAAAAAATGCCACAAGCGATATTGTAAGAGAACATATAAATGAGCGACTTATAGATCTTGAAAAGAACATAGATAAAACAGATAAAATACTAAACACACTATTTTATGAACACGAAACGAGTCAAAATAAAGCAAAATCAATTCAAATAAAGCTAAAATCTCTTATTATGCGGATACATGAAATAACAAAAGAGAGAAATGAGTTTCAAAAATGGTATGAGAATGAAAAAAAAGCACAGTTCAAAAAAGATAATCCAGGGGTTATGTTCAATGGATGTCTGTTTGCTGGAACACAAATTAAAGCGACACATTGTGTTATGAAACCTAAAGAAAATATCAAAAATTCAAAAATATATCAGGTTCTCAATAACGAGA
>JADFXA010000347.1 GCA_015233755.1 Desulfamplus sp.
TTTTTGTTGGTTTTTTATGCAAAGATATACATATTTGTATGTCTTTGCTCAGAAATTTGAATCTGACATTAATTGCAGCGAATCTGCCTATGTTCTAAATCTTCTCAATACGGCATGGAACAAATCTGTGAATAGGAGTTCCAAGAAAATCGCGATTTGTGTTTTTTGTCAGACGATTAACATTGATTCCATAAATTTGCCCATCATAAATTAAACCAAATCCATGAGGAATAAGAACCATTCCAGAGCGCACCTGAGAAGTTATTTCAATTACTCCTATTTCACTGCCCGCCTCTGTAACTACCTTTACAGATTCGCCATTTACCAAATTTAATCTATCAGCATCTTCAAGACTTAAAGCTACGCTGCACGCTTGTTTATCTCTATTCCATTCAGGATTTCTCATCATTGTATTCATATTATATCTTGTATGACGACCAGCATTTAGAATCAATGGAAAATCTTTTGGCATCTGCAGCTCTTTTGATTCTCTCTCAGCATTAAGTTCTATAATTTGTTGTTCAACTTCTGGTATATACACTTCAATTTTTCCTGATTTTGTTTGAATCAAATCCATATTATTTTCAGGATTTACCTTGCCAACCCATAGCCCTTGAGGATTATCTATAAGTGCTTGAAATATTTTATCTCCTTGATCCATACTATTTTCAAATCCTGCCCTTACAGCATTTTTTCGAAAAGTGTCTGGAGCTGTCATAAGAATACCCCATAAAGCTGCTTTTGAAGCACTATCCAAAGTTTTGCCAAGTGTTTTTGCAAGAACAAAAGGCATCTTGGAGAATATTGATGGGTTAGATGCTGCCCACTGCATAAGCTCCATTCCAAAAGCCATTCTGCTATTTGACTTTTCAATACCAACATTTTCAGCAGCTTTTTTAACATTTTCTGGAATATCTGGTATCAAACCAAGTTTGTCAGCAATTTTTGTAAATATTTGTGATGCTTCAAGGCATTTTTCAGGAGGATTAACAATTGGACGCCTCAATTGAAGATAAACTTCTGGAAAAGTAAGAGAGAAAAACGCTGTATCCCATGACTCGTAAAATGTTCGGCATGGCAGCACATAATGTGCAAATCGTGCTGTTTCACTCATCACAATATCATTGACAACAAGAAGGTCAAGCTCTGAAAATGCCTTTTCGTAAGCGGTTGTGTCAGGATAAGAACGCAACGGGTTACATGCACTTACATAAACCGCTCTTAATTTCTCTGGGTTATTGCTTAAAATCTCTTCGGGCATAACTGATGGAGGGAAAGTTCCAACCGCAGCTGGCGGCATATTAGTAGCAACTGTCCGCCACACCTTAGGGTTTCTCTCATCAGCATGAGAACCCATAGGCACTACCATTCCGGGAATAACATTTCCTCCTGAAACACAAAATATTCCGCAAATGGTTCCAAGTATATTCATAAGATAGGAATTTATAGCACTGTTGCGTCCCATGTAAATCCCAAGGTCTGGGTGCATACACCATTTTTTTGTAGTCATAAAGCGGCAAAGCTCAACAACTTTCTCATATTCAAGCTCACAAAGAGTTATTGCACCTTTAATATCAAACTCCTTAAACCAATGTTCTATTTTTTCATAACCTTCCACATATTTTTCTATATACTCTCTATTCTCCCACCTATTGTCTAAAATAATTGCAATCATAGCCTTTATAAGAAGAGCATCTGTTCCAGGGCGAATCGGCAGATGGATATTTGCAATTGCAGCAGTTTCAGATTTTCTTGGATCAATAACCACAAGCAATTTTTCTGAGTCTTTACTAAACTCTTTTAGTAAAATCGGGGCACGCGGCATTTGGTGGCTCTCCATTCCATTCCAACCCCAAGCAACAAGCATCTCTGTGTTATGTTCATCTGGTATAACAACATTATATTGTTTTCCAAGCATACGCCCAAGAGTCCAAAATATACCGCTAAACTCCTGAGCTGCAGATGAATAATGGTATTTAGAACCCATCTGTTTTAACAAATTAACACCAAAAGCACCCTCTAAATGTCCCCCTTGAGAACTTGCTCCCATATAGGCAAAAGATCGAGGTCCATATTTTGCGACAATCTCCTTAAGTTTTGTGGCAATTTCATCAGTTGCTTGTTCCCAATCAATTGGAATGAATTTATCACCTACTCTTTTAAGAGGCTCTTTAAGTCTATCTGAAGGATATTGGTGATAGATAATGTTCATACCTTTACGACAAGCATAACCTTTACTCCTTGGGTTATCCTTATCAGGTCTTACCTTAACCATCTTGTTATCTTCAACCTCAACCTCTAATCCACAATTTTGAGAACATAGAACACATCCAGTTTTATGCCATTTACCCATATCTAATTCTCCTTTTACTATTAATATAAAACTATTTTCTATCCAGTAAGCTAAAGTGTTAATTCAGATTTAACATTAATGGTTCGGTAATTGCCTAAAAATTGATTTCATAAATACCAAAATATGTCAATATGTGTTCTATGAAATCAATGACGGAACAGATAGCCATATTGTACAACATGCGCATGCAGAGTTTACAAAATTAAGAAAGCAATTT
>JADFXA010000348.1 GCA_015233755.1 Desulfamplus sp.
TTTTTAAAAAACTTGAATTTAGAAAATTGCATCAAGAATTTTTTGAGGCAGATAAAGAACGAATAGACGTTAAAAAAGATTATAAATGCCTCAGAGATATAAGAGATGTTGAGAATCTTGTAAAAGAGATTGTCAAACTTCAAGAGATTTATAGGGTTGATGAAATTGGTAGTCCTAATAAAACTGATGCTCTTGATAATACAGACAATAGCCTTGAAAATAAAAAAAATGGTGGTTTTATACTTGCAATTGACACTGAGACCACCTCTCTTAACCCAATGTTAGCAGAACTTGTTGGAATTTCAATCTCATTTAAACCTCATCAAGCATTTTATATTCCAGTTGGTCATATTAATCCCGATAGCTCTACATCAGATTTATTTGGTCAAAGCATAAAGCCAGAAAAAGATTTTGTTCAGCCAAACAAAGAAGCTGTGCTAAATATCCTAAAGCCTATTTTAGAAAATCCATTAATTGAGAAAGTTGGACAGAATATAAAGTATGATTACATAGTTTTTGCTAAAAATGGTATCTATATGCAAGGTATAGTGTTTGATACCATGATAGCATCATATTTGCTCAATCCTTCAGGTAGAGGACATGGACTTGATCAGATTGCCCTTGATTTATTAGGACATAAAAACATCACATACAAAGAGGTTACAACGCAAGTTTCTCAATCAGATCAAAGCGATTTAATCCAAAGTAATTCTGAACGAGCTGATTTTAAAAAAAGGGAATCAGGCAAGATTCGAGGTAAACAGCTTGTTTTTAATGAAGTATCTATTGAAAAAGCTACTGACTATGCGTGTGAAGATGCTGACATTACATTGCTTGCATACAATATTTTAAGAAAAAAAATTGATGAGAACGAACTCTCTAATCTTATGCAGACAATTGAGATGCCACTTATTCCTGTGCTTGCAGAGATGGAGATGGACGGCATAAAGGTAGATAGAGAAAAATTGCAAACACTCTCAAAAGGATTTGAGCAAGAACTTGAGAAGATTGAAAAAGAGATATTTGAGATCGCAGGCGAAAATTTTAATATAAATTCATCTCAGCAGTTGGGATATATCTTATTTGAAAAACTAAGACTACCAACTCAAAAAAAGACAAAAAAGAAGAGTGGTTATTCAACTGATATTGCTGTTTTAACAGAGCTTGCAACCCAACATCCTTTGCCAGAGATGGTTTTGCGATACCGTTCAATTGGTAAGTTAAAATCTACCTATACAGATGCTTTGCAAGAGCTTATCCACCCTCAAACAGGAAGGATTCATACATCATTTAATCAAGCAATAACAGCAACTGGCCGGCTAAGCAGTTCAGACCCAAATCTTCAGAATATCCCAATCAGAACAGAAGAAGGTAGGCGAATAAGAGAGGCTTTTATTCCTGAAAAGGGGTGCAAAATTGTCTCTGCTGATTACTCTCAAATTGAGCTTCGTATCCTTGCCCATTTTGCAGATGATAAGATATTAATTGATGCTTTCCAAAACGATGAAGATATACATGCAAGAACTGCGGCTGAAGTTTTTAATGCAATACCAGAACTTATTGACGATGAGCTAAGGCGTCAAGCAAAGGCGATTAACTTTGGAATTGTTTATGGAATGGGGGCTTTTAAATTATCAAACGAACTCTCCATAAGCAGAAAGATGGCTCAAACTTATATTGATAACTATTTCTCAAGATATTCGGGCGTAAAGCGATATATTGATAACACTATTGAAAAAGCAAAAGAGAGTGGTGAAGTAATAACCATTCTTGGTAGAAAAAGAAGACTTGATGATATACACTCTTCAAATGCAAATGTCAGAGGTGTTGCTGAAAGAATGGCAATTAATACCCCGATTCAAGGAAGTGCGGCAGATATTATAAAACTTGCCATGATTAAGATGGATAAGGCACTAAAAGAGACCATACTACATAATGGTAAAAAGATGGCTGCAAAAATGCTTTTATCTGTTCATGATGAAATTTTATTTGAAGTACCAGAAGATGAATTAGAAGAGCTTAAAATAGTTGCAAAAGAGGTAATGGAGAGTGTTAGAGTTGTAGAGGGCTTATTTGAGCTAAAAGTCCCTTTGAAGGTCAATATTGATTCAGGAGATAATTGGGCTAAGGCACATTGATCGTTTACTACAGACTCTCAGACTCTTTTGTTAAAAAAATAAAATAATCTATATAGCCTGTTCAAATATTTAGGCTGTATAGATTATTTTGAATCCTTTTTATTAGAACCTGATTTTTCAATTAATTCCGAGTCTGTCTCATGTGCTTTAACAGTCTCATTAATGGTAGCATAAATATCTCTAAATGACTCATGGATACTTGACGGAGATAAACGCCCCATTTCAATGAATTTGACCACAATCTCTTTAGTTGCTTTTAGTATATTTTCGTCTATTGCTTTCATAATGTGGTTCTCATATCAAAGAATATGATTAAGGTCAACTGCTCAACAGCTTAAATTTTAAGTTTGATATGTGATGTAAAAATTTGTTTTTTATACTGCAAGCGGTCATAAATTCAGTTTTTATATTCTCATTTTTGCTTTGATT
>JADFXA010000349.1 GCA_015233755.1 Desulfamplus sp.
ATAACGCTCAATAGGGATTGAGAAGACTTATATATTACTGTTATATACTCTAAGTCATCAGCGTGGATTCTATTATACGGGTTTGCCATCAAAAGAGAGCTGAATCCCATTATAGCATTCATTGGGGTTCTTATTTCATGGCTCATATTTGCTAAGAATTCGCTCTTTGCACGATTTGCAGATTCAGCCTGTTCTTTTGCGATACGAAGATTTTGTTCAGTCTCTTTAAGGTTAGAAATAATGGCTCTCTCTTTCAAGACACGATTAAGTCTTGCTATCAACTCCTTTACAGATAGGGGTTTTTGTATGAAATCACTTGCTCCAGTTGCGATAATATCTTGAAATTTGTAGTCTTCAATATATGCTGTCATAACAATGACATTTGCATTGTAATCTTCACGCACTATCTCAGCAAGTTCAAGTCCGCTTATTCCGGGCATATTTATATCGGTCAGCACAACATCAACAGCCTCTCTTTTTAGAACTTTGAGAGCTTCCATTGCATTTTGAGCCATTGAAGTTATATATCCTGAATCTTGAAGGATTCTTTGCAGCAGTTTGAGAACTGGCATTTCGTCATCAACTATCAGAATATGTGGTTGTTCTTTTTTGGCATCTGCTGACATGGTAAAAATCTCTCCTTCTATTTTTAATCTATGTTGGCATAATTTTAGTTTTTATTTATAAAATATAGATTTGATAGTGTTAACTAAAATTGTCAAATTTTAATTCAAAGATTCAATCTACTTCATAAATAGGTAATCTTATTATAAATCTTGCTCCACCTTTTGTTCTATTTTCCGCTGTAATACTCCCACCGTGAGATTTAATTATGCCATGGGATATAGACATACCAAGACCCGTTCCTTTACCAACTGGTTTTGTTGTGAAAAATGGATTCCATATATTTCTTAATGCCTCTTTACTCAATCCAGGTCCGCTATCCTCAATTATGACTATAATCTGGTTATTATTATCTAAAGCATTAATCTGATTAATATATTCTGGATTATCATTTTGATCAAAATTATCAGGTTTATCTATTAAACTCTTTATGTCGTTTCGTAAACTATGAGTTGTTATGATATTAATATGACCTTTACTGATTTTATCCATAGCATCTGCTGCATTGTTGAATATATTTACAAACACTTGTTCTATCTGCTGTGGATCACATCTTACAGAGGGGATGTTTTTCATGAAATTTTTTGTTATTGTAATATTATATTTTAAGGAATTATTGCATAAAAGTAAGGCATCATCAATAATTCTATGAATATCATACTTGATAAATTCAGGGCTGTCTTGTCGAGCGTAAGATTTAAGCCCATTGAGAATACGCTGTATTCTGCCAGTTCCGCTTCTGATACCATCAATAAGGCTTGGCATCTCTTCGATTATGAAGGCGAGCTTTTGATCTTCTATTTTCGATTGCGTTGTTTTTCTATTACCTTCTTTGCTAATATCGTTATCTGAAATTTTTTGAGCTGATAATCTCTCTTTGATGATATTCCAGAATTTCTCAAATGTTTGAATATTGCCGTTTATAAATGTAGCAGGATTGTTTATCTCATGGGCAATTCCAGCAGCCATAACCCCAAGAGTTGCCATTCTATCTGAATGAATCAACTGCTCTGCACGTTGGTTTGCAAGAGTCTCCATCTCATGAGCAAAACGTGAAACTTTTTGCTTTTCATAGTTCAGTTGCTGCTCAAGGTTAATAATTCTGATTCCAACTTTAACCTGAACATTAAGTAGTTTTATAGTAATTGGTTTTTGCAAATAGGCATCCACACCAGCTTCAAATCCCCTCATAAGGTCTTCTTCTTCTGAACGTGAAGTTACCATAATAACATATACATAGCCGCCACTATCTTTTTTTTCTCTGATTTTTTGACAAAGTTCAATGCCGTCCATTTCAGGCATCATCCAGTCAGAGATTACAATATTTATATTTTGACTGTCTATTATAGAAAGTGCTTCATTACCATTGGCAGCTTCAAAAATATCATAGCGAAGACTTTTTAAAGCTGTGGATAGAAACAGCCTCTCCATATTATTGTCGTCTACAATAAGTATTTTCAAAGTAATCTATTAATCCTTTGTGTAATTTCCTGAAAAATTTTTTTTAAATCACCGCCGTGAAATGATTCCTGAACATCTTCCCCCTCTTTAGTCTGAACATGTTTATGGTGAGGGTGTGTTTTGATTTCAGGCCAATGGTTGGCGTTGTCCCATCTGGATATAAGCTCGCCATGTTCAGTTTGCAAATGATAGGCATATTTGAAAAATTTATTATCTATAATTACTTGACGTATGTGAAATTCATTTTTATCAACAAAGACTATTTTTGATTTCAACCGCAGGTTTGGACCATCCTTATCATATTCATAAACCTGCCATGAAGAGATAAATCTGGCATATTGTTTTATCAAATCAGGCAGCAATAGAAAGCTCCTCTAATCTGGATTGCCACCATTTCAATGAAGAGCAGGCATACTCCCAATCCATAAGATCATCTTCTTTCTCAAAATCTTCATTATTATCTATTGC
>JADFXA010000034.1 GCA_015233755.1 Desulfamplus sp.
GTGAAGTTAAAGAAGTCAACAACGTGAAAGAAGGCGCTATTAAAGAGAGTGAAAACAATAACTCTGAGCCACTTAATAAGTTAGACTCCCAAAAAGATGAAGTTGTTAAAGATGCTGGTGGGGCTGTTGGTGAAGTTAAAGAAGCCAACAATGTGAAAGAAGGCGCTATTAAAGAGAGTGAAAAAAAATAGTAGTATTTGTTACCCTTTATTGTAACTGGCTGGATTTAGAAAGAATTATAAATCCAGCCAGTTTTTATTGATACTCAATATTTTCTACAATAACCCTTCTGGGCTTCACTCCATCTGAAGGCCCAACAATTCCTCTTTTTTCCATAATGTCAATAATTCTGGCAGCTCTATTGTATCCTACCCTAAGTGCCCTCTGAATTCCAGAAATAGATGCCTGTTTTGTAGCTGCTACAAACTCAAGAGCTTCGTTATACTTATCATCATAATCATCATCCGTAGTCTCTTGCGTTGGCTCTTCGTCTGTCTCTGTTATAACATCAAGAACATATTCTGGTTTGCCTTGAGATTTTAAAAATGAGGTTATTTCCATAAGTTCTTCTTCTGATAGATATGTGCCGTGAACTCGTGTAAGCCTTGCTGTTCCAGGAGGAACAAATAACATATCTCCATTGCCAAGAAGGGTCTCAGCACCGTTTGCATCAATAATTGTTCTTGAATCTGTCTTTGAAGATACCTGAAATGAAATTCTTGTTGGGAAATTTGCTTTGATGATTCCTGTCAAAACATCTACGGAAGGTCTTTGTGTGGCAAGAATTAGATGGATGCCAGCAGCTCTTGCCATTTGGGCAAGCCGAGTCAAAGAAAATTCAATATCGCGTGATGCAGTCATCATAAGGTCTGCAAGCTCATCAATGATTACTACAATATAGGGAAGCTGGTCGGGTTCTTCAGAATCTGACTGATTATAACCTAAACCAATTAAATTATTTTTTATTTTTTGGTTATATTGCTCAATGTGTCTAACTTGAGATTTGGCAAGCAAGGTGTATCGGCGATCCATCTCTCTTACTAACCACTGAAGAGCAATAGTGGCTTTTTTCATATCAGTTATGACAGGTGTTAGAAGATGGGGAATATCATTATAGAATGAAAGCTCTATCCTTTTTGGATCAACCATGAGAAATCTTACCTCTTCAGGTGTTGATTTGTACAAAATACTCGTAATCATGGCATTTAATCCAACACTCTTTCCAGTTCCAGTTGCTCCAGCAATTAGCAGATGCGGCATCTTATCAAGCTCAACAACAACAGGGTTGCCAATAATATCTTTTCCAAGACAGATGGGAAGCTTTGATTTACTATTCATAAAATCTTCTGAGCTAACAATATCAATAAATGGTACTAAGCTCTTTTTGATATTTGGAATCTCAATGCCCATAACATCTTTTCCCGGGATTGGGGCAACAATTCTGATACTAAAAGCACTTAGAGCAAGGGCAAGATCATCAGCAAGGTTTACAATTTTACTAATTTTAATGCCAGGTTCGGGTCTATATTCAAATGTGGTGATAACAGGTCCTGGTGACACTCCCATAACCTCACCTTTTATGCCGAAATAGCCAAGTTTTTTCTCAAGAAGTTCTGCGTCTCTTCTTATACTATGGTGATCTACTTCTGTTTTTCTGCTTATATTTTTAAGAAACGAAAGGTTAGGAAGTTGAAATTCCCCTTTACGGTATACCTTGGGTTTAGCAATATTGAGTCTGTTCGTATATTGATAGTCATCAATATCAGGCTGTTTAATTGTGTATGTTGGCTCGTGTTTAGTTGCTGGTTCAATCTTTTCAACTAAGGCAGGTTGCAGGACTATTTGAGATGATTTAACTGCTGGTAAAGTCTCAATTCTTGACACCGATTCAAGTAACTTTAAATCGTCAAGTTTTGATATAGAATCAAATTCTCGTTCAAATACCTCTTGTTTTGCAATCGCTATTTGGGGTAAATCAACTTCTGCTGTTGATACTAATTTCTCCAAAGTACCTAATGAAGTTGACTCAATTACTCTATCTAAATTCTCATCACTTGACTGAGATTGAATTCTTGCTTGCATAATTCTTTCCATAGCTTTTCTTTTTAAGGAAAGATATGAATGCTTTAGTTTCCAATTAGCTATAGCAGGTTTGTTGGCCTTATAAGTATATTTTGCAATATTGGGATTTAAAGGAAGATGTTGCATCTCATCTTGGGTTTGAATTTTATCTAATTCTGGTTGGAAAATTACATCTTCCGATTCTGCTGTTAAAATCACTTCTTTAGATTGTTGCAAAACTACATCTTCTGACTTTGGCATTACTTCTATTGGCTTAAATTCTACAGCTGTAGAGCCATGTAAAATATATGGTGTAGCTGGCTCTGGTTTTGGTGCTAACGATTGATCAATAGGCTCAGGTTCTTTTTCTTTTGGTAGTAATTGTGTAGGTTCTAATTGATCCAAAGGTACAGGTTCAGATAAAACAGTAGCTTCTACTACTTCATTTTTTATGTTTTTAAGCTCTTTGGTCAAAGCTGTGTATTTATCTTCAAGATGTATATATTTTTCACAAATATTAAGATTGGTAAGGAGAAGCCTTGCATACTGTCCTGATTTCTCTCTACGTGAATGAAGTTTAGTATCAACTTTATCCATCTCACTAATCATAAGTTTGACAATACGTTCCGCATTTTCAAGCAGATCGCTATCTTCTATCTTAAATGAGTAGTGCCCAAAATTAGTTTTTATGGTTAATATGTCTTTGCTTAGATTATAATTATTACTTTTCACAATATAATACCATCTGACTTTTTATTAATAATTGCGTTTTAAATTTTTACATCACTACATGTTAAGTAATACTCAAAATTAACGTTTAAGCGTTGTAAGATATTCACCTGTCTCTTTTGCTTTTATTATTACAGATTCATTTTTTTCAGCATCTTTTTTATCTCTACAGTTCCCACAGACAATGGTGTTGACAACCTTAAATTTCAAAAACTCAAACATCTTTGCATTCATATCGAAATATCCTGAAAATGCGTTAATATTTGGTTGTCCTTGAGTATAAACAAGCACTAATGGCAATCCTTCTTTAAATTTCATTGTGTAGTCTGGGTTTAAAAGTGCAAACAGTCGATCAACAAAGAGCTTAGTCTGTGCCGTCATCTGCCACATATAAACAGGTGAACCAAGAATAACCGCATCAGCAGTTAAGACCTCTTGAAGAAGTGGCAGCATATCATCTTTTACAGCACAGCCATCGTTTCCTTTACAATACATGCACGCCTTACAACCTGAAATATTTAGCTTACTCAAATCATAGTAGTTTACTGTTGCACCTTTGCTCTCTGCTCCAGCGACAACTGCCTTTACAACTGTCTCTGTGTTGCCGCCTTTTCGCGGACTTCCTGTTAATGCTAAGATTTTCATTTTCTCTTTAACTCCTTATAATTTTGTATTTACAAGTTAACACTCGATTTCGAATTTTAAAAAATCATTTATAATCTCTTGGTTGTATGTCATATTTTTTAATTTTGTAATTAATTGCTCGTCTGCTAATATCAAGAAGTTCAGCAGCTCTCTTCTGAACACCTTTAGACTCCTTCAATGCTCTTATTATTGTCTGTTTTTCGCTCTCTTCAATAGAAAATCCAGCCTCGCCATCATTCAAAGAACGATTTTCGCTGTTTGGATCAGAAGGTTTAATATTAAGTTTAGAATTTTTTACTAATTTTTGGTTATTGCCTAATTGAAGATCCCAAGGCTGCATAATATCATTTTTACAAAGAACAATACCAGCCTCAAGAGCATTTCTTAATTCTCTTATATTGCCGGGCCAATCGTGTGACTCCATTAAATCAATTGTCTCATTAGCAAAAGTTACTTTAGGAAGATTATGCTCTTTGGTGTATCTATCTACAAAAAATTTTGCAAAATCTGCAATCTCCGCCTTTCTATCTCTAAGTGGTGGCACATTAAGAGTTACAACTTTTAAACGATAATAGAGATCTTGACGGAATGTGCCATTTTCAATATCTGCGGTCAAATCCGCATTAGTTGCTGATATAATTCTACAATCAACTATTTTTTCATGCACAGAGCCAACTTGGCGTATAGTTTTATCTTCCAAAAATCTCAATAATCTGCATTGCATCTCATGTGAGATATTACCAATCTCATCGAGAAAAAGAGTTCCCTTGTCAGCAGCCTCTATAAGCCCTTTTTTATCCTTTACAGCGCTTGTAAAAGAGCCTTTAAGATGGCCAAAAAGCTCGCTTTCTAAAATACCATCAGGGGTTGAACCACAATCAACAACAACATAAGGTTGATCCCTTCTTGAGCTGTTTCTATAAATTGATCTTGCTATCCACTCTTTACCAACACCACTCTCCCCAAGAATCATCACATTGACATTGGTAGAAGCAACTCTTTTTATCATGCTGTAAAGCTCTTGCATTGCTTGGGTCTTTTTCCAGTAGAACTCATCTTCAAATATGATAGGATGGTTTGGCTCTATATTTTTACTTGTATTAGAATTATCTTTGTTTGAGTTTAAGCTTATGGTTGATGGAGCTGAATCTGCCTTGATTGACGCTGTTTTACTTAAAACACTTTCATTAAGTTGTCTGGACTCAATGTTTATATTGAGTCGCTTGGCTTGTTGTCTAATTTCAAGTATTTGTCGGATTTTCTTTATCAAATCTCTGCCGTCAAATGGTTTCGAAATATAATCAACAGCACCGTGTTTGATGGCATTAACAGCATCAGGTATTGTTCCATAAGCAGTTAAAAATATAACAGGAAGCTCAGGTAAAATTTTTTGTATCTCTAAGAAAAGATCAAGCCCACTTGTAACTGGCATCTTCATATCTGAAATAAGAAGGTCAACAGACTCTTTTTTTAATATTTGCATTGCAGTCTGGGCATCTCCAGCTTTAAATACGTTAAAACCTGATGCGGTAAGCCTTGCGTCAAGAACTTCAAGGATATTTGAATCATCATCTACGATTAGTATGCAAGTAGCATCTTTCATTCGTGTTTTCCTATGTTCAATTGAGCTTTTATTATTTTGATTATATTGTTATTCTCTTCACAGACTTCTTTTCTGTTCATTCAGTTTGCCTTTTGTTCTGAAGTTTTTGGTCAATTCGCTCAAGCTCGGCTATTTGATGTTTAAGGGTCTTTATTGTCTTTTCCATATCTCTTTTTTGGGTTGCTATATCCTCTTTAGCTTTAGATTCTTTCTTGAAAATAGCATTTAGAAGTTTAATCTTTTCATTCTGTTTTTTAACAATAGCGTTTAATGTCTTTATTTTTCCATCTTGTTCTCTTAAGAGGCTATCAAGTCGTGTATTCATCTGATTTGTCTCTTTAACAATCGAATCAATCTCCTGAATGTCGTGCATATCATTGATTATGTTGAACTCTTTAAACTCCTCAGACTCCTTATCTTTTAAAAGATCATACTTTTGAAGCAATGCTTGTATAATAAGTTGAGGATTCTCATAATACATTGGGATATTTTTAGATGGTGTCCATTGCATAAAGATCTTCATTGCATCAATAATTTGAGGATCGTCTTCTGCTATTATAAATCTTACACAGGCAAGATTATAAATAGCTCTGTTCTTATCCCATGGATTTTTACTCTCACTTATTGCTTGACGAAAAAGCGACTCTGCTAATTGATAATTTCCGCTTATAAAAGCCCTTTCACCTGATTCGAGCGTCTGTTTAACAGAATGAAATTTTCTATCAATTGATTTTAGCACAGTACAACCTTCTAAAGTAGCTGTTAAGGATATGATTACGAATAAAAGCACCAAAATTTGATATAAATTAGAATACTTGTTTAACATAAAATATTTGTTTAATTTAGGTTCCATCAATTTAACTTTTCTTATTTACTATTTCTGTTGGTAGTGTGAAAAAGAAAGAGCATCCTTTATCACTGTTATTTTCCATGTAGATTGTTCCACCGTGAGCTTGTATTATCTTTTTAGATATATTCAATCCAAGCCCTACACCATCCATGTGTGTTCTTACCTCTTTACTCCTATAATATTTTTTGAAAACAAGAGAGTGTTCCTCTTCAGGAATTCCAGGGCCTTGATCAGATATCTTAAAGATCAGCTCACTCCCATTTGTCCCTTTAATCAGAGAAATATCGACAAAACTATTTTTATACGAAAATTTAATGGCATTGCCAATAATATTCAGCAAAACCTGCAAAATCTCACTCCTAATCCCCATAACCAAAGGTATTGGTGTCTCTTTAAGTTCATGCACCCTTAGCTCGACATTGTTAGAATTAGCAGTTCCAATTAATCCCATTGCAGCATCGCTTATCAATTGGTTTGGATCAAGTGGCTCTGGTTTTATCTTTTCTGAATCAGATTTAAGCATTGAGACATTTAATAGGTGATTTAGAAGAGTTGTTATTCTGCTTATTTCAGAGCTTGCAATCTCAAGAAATTTTCTTTGCTTCTCATTTATTGGACCAAATACATCTTCAATGATCATGTTGACAGATTCTCGTATTGATGCAAGTGGAGTTCTTATCTCATGGCTTAAAATTGCAATAAAATCTGATCTTATACTCTCACTCTCTTTAAGCTGCCTGCTCATATCATTGAATACAGATGCAAGCTCGCCAAATTCATCATTAGATTTTATCTCTATCACATGATCATAATTATCAAGTGCGATTCCTTTTAATCCATTTTTCAGTTTATTTAGAGGTTTTAACATGGATTGGGAGATAAACCACACCCCAAGAATACCAACAACAATAGACACTCCAAAACCAATCAAACCTTTTTTTACACTCTGGCGGCTCCTGTCATTAATATTTATTAATAGCTGTTCAATCTGCCTTTCATTATCCTGCCTTCCATTTGAAATCTCTTTTATCCACTCTTCAAGTAATGGTTCTGAAATCCATGAAGATGTTTTATAACTCTTATCAGAAGAGTTGTTATTATCAGAAAAGGTGGTTGTTTTAGGCTCCTGCTTAAAAGAGTTGTTATTACCAGAGGAGGTAGTTTTAGGATCGTTTTCAGAAGCGTTATTACTATCGGACGATGCTTTTACAATATCAGATGCTTTATTTGAACGAGGTTGAATATATGGCAAAAGATTGGGTTGAAATTTTTTCTCTATCTTATGCCATGACTCTGGAAGGCTATATTCAGGAGAATTCAATCTAAATATCTTTTCAAGTGCATTGAGATAATCGTTTCTGGCTGACTCAAAATATGTAAGGTATATATCTTTTTTAAGAAGTCTATATTTTTTATCATTAACATCCATGCTGATTATGCTGTCGAGCATAACTTTTGATAAAGAGCCTATTTCATTGTTAATGCTTACAATTTGCTCAGACATTCCAGACATCTTTTGGATATTTATAAGCAAATCCAAGACCGTCCCGTAAAGAATCAAGATAAAAAATAGACAGAAGAACGACAATTTTTTTGCAATGCCAAGTTTTAATCTCATAACTATGCTTTTTTGACTATATAAATATTAAAGTTCTATTCTCATATCTAATTTCTCATTAATTACCGGATGGCAAGGAAGAGAAGTTGATCTAATTACGCTTTAAATCTACCATGACAATGTGTGGTTATCAACTTCAAAAAATCGCAACCTTTTATGTTGCAATATGGCACAATGCTGATAAAATCAAAAAACATCAAGTGTTGAACAATAAATATATGGATAAAGGATATTTGTGGAGTTTATTTTAAATAACAATTTGATTTTGAAGTATGTAGACAAAAAATGTTCAAATGAGATCAAATCAATACTCAGATGCCAAAATCCAGAATATTACACATTATCAAAACTTGGCAAGTGGACAGGCAAGACTCCTAAAGAGTTGCTATTCTATGAAGAGAACTACGAATCATTGGTATGCCCAAGGGGATTTGCAGATGAAGCGTACGGAATCTGTAAAAAATTTCATGACAAGTTAGATATTAATGTTATTGATAATAGACTTGAATTACCACCCGTTAATATTTCTTTTAATGGAGAACTAAAAAATTTCCAAGCAAGTGCATCAGATGCTATTGTTAAACATTCTCATGGCGTGCTTTTAGCTGTAACTGGCAGTGGAAAGACTGTGGTTGCACTTTTTGTAATAGCTCAACGAAAACAACCCTCATTAATTGTTGTGCATAGTATTGAACTTATGAGCCAATGGTTAGAGCGTATTAGTGAGTTTTTAAATATTGAGCCAGAAGATATAGGAGTTATTGGTGCTGGTAAATATAAAATAGGGGATAAAATTACAGTTGGTTTATATCAAAGTGTTAGAAAACATGTTGATAACTTAGACCCTCTATTTGGGCATATAGTAGTTGATGAGTGCCATAAATGTCCATCAAAAACTTTTACAGATGCGGTTGCTGGATTTAGAGCAAAATATAGACTCGGGCTTACTGCTACAGCATACAGAAGAGATGGGCTTAGTAAATTGATATGTTTAACCCTTGGGGAACAAAGGTATTATATTGAAAAGGCACCTCTTGTTGAAGCTGGTGACATAAGTAAAGCAGAGGTTATCTGTAGGTTCACGGAGTTTAGCACTTTGCTTGATGCAAGTAGCAACTACACAAAAGTTATAAAGGCAATATCTATTGATAAGGAAAGAAACTTGCTTATATGCAGTGATATTGCATCAGAAGATGAAGATAGTAGTGGTATAAAGTTAGTGCTTACAGATCGTCGTGAACACGCACATCTTATTCAAACAATTCTTGAGATCAAATATAAGCTGAAATCAAGGATTTTGACAGGGATTACACCAAAAAGTGAACGAGATTCAATTCTCAATGAGCTTAATAATGGACAAATAACTACTTTGATTGCAACGGGACAATTGATTGGAGAAGGGTTTGATCTTCCTGAACTTTCTACACTTTTTTTAGTAACACCAATAAAATTTAAAGGCAGACTTATTCAATATATTGGTAGAATTCTTCGTCCAGCCAAAGGCAAATCTATGGCTGTAATTTATGACTATATTGATGTTAATATAGGAGTTCTAAAAGCATCTGCGATAAAAAGAGCTCAAATTTACAAAGAAGAAGGGATTTATGTTAGTTGCGATATTTGATTAACAGAGAATCTAATTAACTATTATTGATTTAACTCTCGAGAGTTAGGTAATATTGTATATTGTGAGTAAACATTTTAATATGATATTTATGGTTTTAATATGAGAAAAAGATACAAGAGCCCTTTAATTATTCTTGTTGTAGTTACTACTTTATGGCTGCTATTTTTTCCTATTTTCCATAAAATATTTATTTCAAAATTATTTTACATGCCTTTTGTTGGAGCCATCGCTGCAATAATTGCTAATATAACACCTGCTGCCGCTGGAATTGTCTATTTCCCAATTTTGACCCACTTAAGTGTATCACCGATTACAATATCGCAATTTAATCTAATAATTCAGGCTTATGGAATGGGTCTTGGAACATTTAGGTGGTTTTTGTTTAACAAAAAACTTTTTATCTTAAATGTAATTCCTTTAAGTATTGCGGGTGGTCTATTAGGAGAAATTGTAAGTATCGTCTTGTTTCCAATAAATAACCCAGAACTGTTAACCCTAATTTTCAATTTTATTGCATTTCTCTTTACACAAATTATATTTTTTTCTCTTCTTAAAAACTTCAAATACCCAAATATCTCTGTAAATTTAAATTTTTTTAACTGTTTTGTTCTGTTCGTTTTTGCATTTATAGGTGGGTTGCTTTGTGGATGGATAGGTTTTGGCATTGATACAATTTTTTACTTTATTATGACAATGATATTTCGTATAAACCCAGCAGCCTCTATAGTAACAAGTATAGCACTTATGGCAGCTATGTCTATATCAGGCACAATATTAAATTCTATCTTTCAAGATGTACCTATAGATTTATGGTATAGTGCAATTCCTGGAGTAACTATTGGAGGGCTTTTTCTTGCTGCATATATAGCTGTTAAGATAGGGTCAAAAAATATTCTTCTGCTTTTTACTATATTTTTGAGTATTGATTTTTTCGTAGCACTTTGGACTCAACAGACATTACCTATGAGTGATTTTCTAAGAAAAATGATTATCTATCCATTAGCATTTTATATGGTTATAATCCACATCAAAATATTTAGAAGCCAATCTAAAAATATGGAGACCTCAACAGGCGAATTTAATCCTAAATAATATGAAGAGGTAAAGTATTAGAAATGTATAAAGGTATAAAAATATAATGGACGAATTCATACTTGATCAAAAGAATCTTGAGCTTGTGCTTGATAACCTCAGAGATGGAATTATAGCCCATGATACTAACCGCAAAATTATATTTTTTAACAGAGCAGCAGAAAATATAACTGGGTATTCAAAAAATGAAGTTATTGGACATGACTGCCATGATATTTTTGGCTCTCCTTTTTGTGGAGAACATTGCTCATTTTGCAATAAAAGAATAGATAATAGAGAGCTTAATGAATTTGAGAATCTTAAAACAATAAATTATTCTAAATATAATAAGACAGAAATCTATAAAAAAAGTTTGAACAAATGTCTTGAATATCCAATCACCATAACTACAAAAGATGGTGAACTGCGTAAGGTAGAAATGTGTATTACAGCCATTATTGATAAAAAAAAATTAAAAGGAGTAATAGCTTCATTTCGAGACATGACATATCACGAGGCTTTGGCTCTAAAAGCTCAAGAACTAACATCTTTTTCTGGTATTGTGGGTAAAGACAAGGAGATGATTAATCTTTTTGATCAAATACGCGATGTTGCATCTTATGATTATCCTGTTCATATTCACGGCGAAACAGGTACTGGAAAAGAGAGAGTAGCTTATGCTCTTCATAATGAAAGTAGAAGGGCTGGGGCGTTGTTTGTCCCTGTCAATTGTGGTGCAATTCCTGAAGGACTTGTTGAGAGCGAACTTTTTGGTCATGTGAAAGGTGCTTTTTCAGGTGCTGTTAAGGATAGAAAAGGTAGATTTGAGCTTGCCCACAAAGGGACGCTTTTTCTTGATGAAGTGGCAGAACTTCCTAAACAGATTCAAGTAAAGCTCCTAAGATTTCTTCAAGAGGGTGTCCTTGAGAGAGTAGGTGGAGAAAAGAGCATAAAAGTTGATGTTAGAATAATAAGTGCAACAAATAAAGATCTTGCTAAAGAGGTTGAAGAGGGAAATTTTAGAAAAGATCTCTATTATAGGCTTAACGTCATCCCCATTGAATTACCCCCCTTAAGAAAAAGGCGTAATGATATTCCTCTTTTAATTGACCATTTTCTTGAAATGGCAAGAACTGACAATAAAATCAATAATGATGCGGTAATCCCTCGTTTTTCAAAAGATGCTATTAGTCTAATGATGGATTATTCGTGGCCCGGAAATGTAAGAGAGCTTCAGAATGCTGTGCAGTTTGCTATTGTTAGATGTAAACAAAATCAGGTTATGCCATCTGATCTTCCCATGGAGCTTAGGAACATAGGGCAATCAAGAACGCAAGAAGTTGAAACAATATTATATAAAGATATTTTTTCAACTAAAAATCAAGAAAATTACTTAGGAAAACTTAATAAAGATTCGGTTAAAAAAGCACTTGAAATAACAGGAGGTAATAAGGCAAAAGCTGCTCGATATCTTCACGTGGGACGAGCAACACTTTATAGGTTTTTGGAGAGATTTCCAGAAGCGTCAGATATTGAAGCATATTTGCATTAAATGGGATAAAAATTAAATTTGCTAATTAAATGACTAATTAAAATCCATGCTTTATAGCAAGCTTTTCAAACATTCTTGCTAAACCAGCACCAATGGCATAAATAGAGTTAATATGGAGATAATCCTCAGTTTTAGCATCAAAGAAAAGGTGCAAATCAGACTCTATCCCATCTTCAGCTAGCCAATAACATATAAGAATAGGTATTTTAGGAAGCGGATAAACTACAAGTGCAATATCTGATTTATAGTGTTTTTCCACCTTTTTTCCATTAAATAGCTCAAGAATCTCTTGAAAAAAACCAGGATATGTATCTGCTACTTTCTTTATTAGCTCCTCACTCTGTTTTTCAAAAAGTCCTTGCCATGCTCTTCCGCTTGGTAGCTCTCTAAAAGGCACCCAAATACCAGAAATGGGATCATCTTTACATTGAACAATATAGTTAAGAAGCGGCATTATAACCCACTGATTTGCATGAATATCTGTAAATATCTTACCATTTTGATCAATACTTACATTTTTACCCATAACCTTTATTACTAACTTGTCATCTGCCAAAATCCCTCCAAGAGCTTCAGCTTTTGATTCAAGATCAATTTCTGCAAGTGCCTTCCTATAATGCTCAATTATATCTGAAGCCCCCTGATCAATTGCAGGGATCTTTTGCGGGGCATCTTTGAATTGCATAATAACATCAGCGGATAAGTATGGACACTCATCAAGCCTTTTTTCACCTTTGAATACTGAACCTGCAAATGCAAGACATGTTGGTTTAAAACACTCTTTACAATTAGACTTATTCAGGAGTTTAAAAACCTGCATAGCATTTCTAAAATATGAAGACATTAGACTTGCTCCTTGACATTAGCCGCTGCAAAGTGCATACAAAACGGGCTAAAAATTAGTTTTTGGAGAGAAAACAAAAAGCCTTTCAAGAGCAAAGCCCTTGAAAGGCTTTATAATCATGGAGCCGACGAGCGGAATCGAACCGCTGGCTTGCTGATTACGAATCAGCTACTCTTGAAGTAATATTTATATAATATCAATATGTTATGTTTTTATTGTCTGCATTTTGTTTGCATTTAATGTTAATACCTTAAAATCCCACCGCACGATCAAGGTCAAAAGTTTTTCTTTTTTGGAACTCCTGCTGTTTTGCTTCATTCCAGTTCCCAACGGGACGCATATAACCAACCACCCTTGAATATACATCTATCTGTTGATAATTCCTTAACACACTATCTTTTTGAAAGCAATCATCACATTTGACAAAGAACTCTTCCTCATTTGAGTTGGGTTGATATACTGCCCCACCTTCAATTACAATATCTTTTTCAGTTACAAGTTGAGCTATGACATTTACCTCTTTCTTGCAATCGTGGCATTGCCCTGAAAATTCAAGCTCTATTGTCTCATGATCATTAAATAACTTCTCAAGCTGCTCTTCTTTCATATATCAAATTCCCCTCATAGTAAAATATCAATTTATTGTTTCATTATAAACAACCAGTGTAGGCATAGCTGTTGTAATGATATTGTCTTTCACTAAATACATACTCCCAACCTCTCCTGTCCCTTTTACAGTTAATCTATCACCAGACAATAATTCAACAACGCAGGTATTATCACTATTAACGGTAATTATTTTAGCAATAAACTGTTTAGGCTTAGGCAATATATCAATAAATTGTTTCCATAAATTAGCCATTCTTCACTCTCCTATATATTGCTCAACTGTAATTGTCTGTGTTGTTTTAAGCCCTTCATTTGTCCAGCCGGATTGAATTGAGTTTCCTGTAACCTGACCGATCCACAAATTACCAGACTCATTCATTTGAATAAAATCTCCTGCTAATAATAATGGCAAAGAGCTATTAGGAGGTAATAACGAAAATAGAGATAAAGTATGATTAACCCATGCACCAGATTTGCTAATAATATGTCTTGCTCTTTCAACACCTGCCTCTCTTGTTGTTATTAAAGGCTCAGTTATAGATGAAGCTGGCTTGTCGCCCGCTGTTCCTTCTCTTGTAGCATTAACTGCAACGCCTTGATTCTCACCAGAAACAATTACATTATTAACAACACTGTAATTAATATTGCTTCTTCCTATCTCTCTGCATACAGAATCATTAAGCACAACAGAGGGTGTAATGTTACCCCAATTCCAAGCATTAGCTTTGTATGTTGGTTTGATATAAAGTTTTTTAACGCCCGTAGCTCCTATGTTTGTATTTGTATCTGCGTTGGTTTGCACAAAAGCGTTTATAGAATCAGTCACAGATTGTATAATTTTAATTATTGATGTGTTTGC
>JADFXA010000350.1:0-1393 GCA_015233755.1 Desulfamplus sp.
AGAGTCCACCGATGGATATGATATGGATATACCATTTTTATTAAGAGGCATCATAATAGGATTTTCAATTGCTGCACCTGTTGGACCTATTGGGGTGTTGTGCATACGTCGAACACTATCTGACGGTCGAGCCTATGGTCTTATTTCTGGTCTTGGAGCAGCCAGTGCAGATGCAATTTATGGGGCTATTGCTGGATTTGGTCTTACGTTTATATCAAATTTTCTTGTTAGCCAGCAGATGTGGTTGCGCCTTATTGGAGGCATCTTCTTATGCTGCTTAGGAGTTAAAATTTTATGGGCAAAACCTTCTGAACAGGCGGCATTAGTTAAAAAAAATAAAGGTTTTGTTGGAGCTTATGCGTCGACATTCTTTCTAACTTTAACCAACCCAATGACTATAATATCCTTTGCTGCAATATTTGCTGGTTTAGGTTTGGCAAATAGAGAGGCGAACTATATATCAGCAGCAATTTTAATCTCTGGAGTTTTTATTGGCTCTACTGTTTGGTGGTTTATTCTATCTATTGGTGTTGGCCTATTTAGAGATAGATTCAATAGTTATGGATTGCATTGGGTCAACAGAATCTCAGGTTTAATAATTACAAGTTTTGGACTCTTAGCTCTTGTGTGTGCGTTTTGATATAATTCTTAGTCAGAAGATGACAATTTAACTTATGATAAACACTCTTTTGACCTTTTGAGATAAAAAAACAGATTATGAAATGCTTATAATAGCAAAGAAATAAACAAAAAAGATATTCTATTTTTTGATAGCGCTTCATATTGTTACCAATTTAATTAACCATATTCATATTTAAGGAGAAAGTAATGCAAAACCATGAAAATACACCACATATCAATGTTGATTATTTTGAAGGTTTGACAGGAAAAATTGAGAATGGAGAAACTAGTGCTGTTGACGATGTTGGCATACGAATTAGAGAGTTAAGAGAGAAAAAAGGAATCTCTATTGAAGAGCTTGCCAATATGACAGGGTTTGACAAAGATAGGCTTGAAGATATTGAAAATGGTGTAATAAAACCTCAGCTCGGCACAGTAATGAGACTTTCAAGAGCATTAGATAGTGCTTTAGGACGCTTAGTGTCAGGTGTTGGCTCTCAACTTTACTCAATTACAAGAAAAAATGAGAGAAAAGTAGTATCTCGCTCAACATCAAAAAAAGGAGAACAAAATCTCTATTCATACATGAGCCTTGCACCAGAAGTTAAAGGGCGGCACATGGAAGCACTCATTGTGCAATTAGAAGAAAATCCTATGAAAGAGGTATCTGTTCACGATGGCGAAGAGTTTATTTATGTTTTAGATGGAGTAGTAGAGCTGAGAATATCTGATGAAAACTATGTTTTAAGCCCTGGTGACAGCGTATATTATC
>JADFXA010000350.1:1403-2526 GCA_015233755.1 Desulfamplus sp.
CTGAGAATATCTGATGAAAACTATGTTTTAAGCCCTGGTGACAGCGTATATTATCTATCCACAACACCACATTTGATAAAAGCAAAAGAGGGAAAGGCAACTATTTTGGCAGTTCTTTATCAGTAATTTGACCTCCTGCAAACTATTTACTGAGTTATCAGAGGTTGGGGTAGGGGAATAATCTAATGCAATTACAATGGAGGTAAAAGTTATGGCAAAATGCCTTTGGAAGCCATCAGATGAGAGAATAAAACAGACCAATATGTATCGGTTTATGCAGACAATAAATGAGAAATATGGAACAAATTATTCCGATTATGATGCTCTTTATAAGTGGTCTATTGATAATCTTGAGAAGTTTTGGGAATTAATGTGGGATTTTGCTCAAATCCGCTCATCTAAAAAATTTGATCGTGTAATTGATGATCCATGCAAAATGCCCGGAGCAAAATGGTTTGAAGGGGCGAGGCTTAATTTTGCTGAAAATCTATTAAGATTTAGAAATGATAATATTGCCCTTATTTTTCGTGGAGAAGATCAAATCCGAAGAACTCTGACCTATAATCAGCTTTACGATGAAGTTTCAAGAGTTGCTCAGGCACTAAGAAAGCATGGGATAAAGCCGGGAGACAGAGTTGTTGGGTTTGTTCCAAACATGCCAGAATCAATCATTGCAATGCTTGCAGCTACAAGTATTGGGGCTGTCTGGTCATCATGCTCCCCAGATTTTGGAATAAAAGGGGTTCTTGATAGATTTGGTCAGACAAAACCAAGAATATTGTTTACTGCTGATGGTTATTTTTTCAAGGGCAAATCAATGGATAGTCTTGAAAAAATAGCTGGCATTATAAAAGAGCTTCCCTCAATTGAGAAAGTAGTTGTGATTCCTTACACAAAAGAAGACCCATATATCAAATCAATTCCAAATGCTGTTTTGCTTGATAAATTTAAAGAGTCTCGTGCCCATGATATTGAGTTTGTTCAGCTTCCATTTGAGCATCCACTTTATATTATGTATTCGTCAGGCACTACAGGACTTCCTAAATGTATGGTTCAAAGTGCTGGCGGAGTTCTTATGCACCAGATAAAAGAACTTATGCTCCATACAGATTTAAAAGAAGGG
>JADFXA010000351.1 GCA_015233755.1 Desulfamplus sp.
TGATATAGAAATAGACTCTTTGGTTGCTTTAAAATTTTCACGGGTTGATTCATCTACTATATTATTTGGTAGATTATCATTTTTAAAGTCTGATTTATCTACTATATTTAATAACTTTCCATTTTTATCTTCTGATATAAACAGTATCTCCATACGGTTACATGTTGAGAAGATCATTGCCTCTTTTATCTTATTACTGCTATTACCTATAAGAGATTTAAGGGCATTAGCCGACTCTTCTGCTGTGAAAGCAAGTGCTTCACGAAGTTCAACTGCTGCTGTTTTGTGATTAAGTCCAATAAGTGTGATTTCTGACATTTAACTTCCAGTAAGTCATAGTTTTTCTGATTCTATAGTTTTTAAAGGATCTGTAAATTGGTAACTCTATTACAGCCTTGAAGAACTCTTCTATTTTGTAAAAGATTGATGATGCCCACCAATAAAGAGATTAACTCCAAATAGTGTGAAGAGAAGAACCACAAATCCAATAATAGTCATTATTGCAGATTTTCTTCCTCTCCAACCAGAGGCGATACGTCCATGAAGCAGAGCTGCATAAATAAGCCAAGTTACTGCTGACCATATCTCCTTTGGGTCCCAGCTCCAAAAGGTTCCCCAGACATTTTTTGCATATATAAGCCCTGTTATTAACCCTACTGTCAGCATTGTAAAACCTGTTATGATGCTGGTGTAGCTTGTATTATCAATAAGAGCAAGTGAAGGTAGTCGTTTATAAAAAAATCCTCTTTTCTTCTCCTTAATTGCTTTTTCTTGAATAAGATAGATAATCCCAGCACCGCAAGCTAAAGCTAAAGCCGCCTCCCCTGTAAATATCATTACAATATGTGATATAAGCCAAAGATGAGATATTGACCTTAGACCTAAACCATTTAAAAAAGGAGTTTGGGAAGGTAAAGTATTCGGCGACATAATAGATGCACTCATAATTATTACAAGTAAAGGTGCTGCAAATAGTCCAAGAATTTTTAAGTTAAATTTTTGGTTAAGAAAGATAAATGTCCCAGAAAGAGCAAGAGCTGCAATAGATAGGGTCTGTTGAAGGTTATAGGCAGGCAGAGTTCCCATAATAATAGTTGCTAAACATATACCTAAAAAATGGAGTGCTGCACCAACACAGATTAGAAAAAATCCATAATTTTGGAACTCATCTTTCTGCTTAAAAAGATAGAAAATATATGCTGCCATGCTTGCTGTATAAGTCACGGTTGCAATAATAAATATTATGCGTTCTATGATATCCAATGTCATTTTACTCTCCAGATATAAAGTCTTGATATGAAGGCAAGCTAATATTATCCATTGGCTGTAAGTATTTGCCCAAAATTATCTTAATTGTTTTATCTATTTCTGAATAATTTCCTGATGCAATATTTTCAAGTAGTTCTGAATTTACAAGCTCTCTAAAAATGTTGGAGTTCATCTTTTGTGAAATAGGTAGAACTTGTGAATATTTATCTCTTAAATCATTTTGTAAATTCTTTTTAGACAGCAGCCAATCTCTTATGTTTCCCATCAAAGTGAGAAAAATTGCATACTCTTCTCCAAATTGAAGTTCAAGCTCTTTTCTCAACTTTTTAGCAAAAGCTGGGCTATTACCAGATGTTGAAACTGTAATTACCAGATCACCCCTGCTGACAATTGATGGCAGCACAAAAGAGCTTCCCTCTGGAAAATCTGCAATATTGCATAAAATTTGCCGTTCACGAGCATCATTTGCAATCTGGCGATTCACACCAATGTTATCAGTTGCACCGATCACTAAAAAAATTGAGTTAAGGTCGTTTGAGTCATAATGCTTTTGAATACATTTTATAAGTCTATGCTGATTATTTACTATATTTGAGCTATCTATTTTGTTTTTGTTCTCTGTGGTAGTTGGTTTACTTATGAAGTTATGGCTATCCGTAATTTTTTGGCTATTTATGATTTTTTGTTTATCTATGATATGTTTAGTAAATTCATCAGAAAAAATAGGGCTTACCACATTTACAATCGCCCCACATCTTGCAAGAGTTAATGCTTTTCTTGCCCCGACACTACCACCTCCCACCACAAGGCAATTTTTACATTTAACATCAAGTGCTATTGGATAATATTGAAGGGTAGAAATATTATTGTCTATTTTATTATCACCCTTTTGTTTCAAGTTGCAAATCCTCTTTAGATAGAATGAACATAAAAAAATAGCAGATAGTGAACTACAATTAGCTTAAATATGTCAACAATAAATTAATAAGTTATATTTATAATCCACAATACTCCACTTTCTTTAAACCCTCTTAATTTATAACGCTTATTGTCATAGACACATACTATCAACTAATATTTAAAGAAGATGAAATGTATTATAACAGATTGTTTTTATATTAAAAAATAACGGCTATTTTGCAATTACATATATAACAACAAACCTTTAAGAGTGCATTAAAAAAACTCTCTTATTTAAAGATTTCACTTGACTTAATATCCTTTTTCCGCAAAATTGGTAAGAAAAGTGGA
>JADFXA010000352.1 GCA_015233755.1 Desulfamplus sp.
AATAATATGTCAATAAAAAATAAACTATACAGTGTAGTTTAACCAATAAGGTGGATATGGATAAAAAAGAAAAAAAAATTATACACAAACAAGAATCAATTCTTGACGCAGCTGTTCAATCATTTATTCAGGACGGATATAACAACTCCAGCATGGATAAGATTGCCGATCTTGCAGGTGCATCAAAACGAACAGTTTATAATTATTTTAAAAGCAAAGAAGAGCTTTTTAAAGCTGTATTAGATCGATTATTATCTGAAATTATGGCATTAAAGCAGATTAAATATGATCCCAAAAAGAGTCTTTATGAACAACTTGGGGATTTTGCCGATGCTAAAGTTGATATTTCAAAAAACCCTTCTTGGCTTGGGCTGATGAAAGTTACCATCAGCGTTTTCATTACTAACCCTGAATTGGCAATTGAAACTATTAAACAAGCTGAAGATGCAGAAGACACCCTAATTGCATGGCTCAACGCAGCTAAAGGAGACGGGCGTATTAAAGCGGAAAATGTTGAATTGGCAGCAGAGGCATTTTGGGCAATGATGAGCGGGGCATTTTTCTGGCCATCAATATTCTTTGAACCAATTAACGATAAAAAAGCTGATGCAATGAAAAAAGAGCTTATTCAAATATTTCTCGCTCATTATTCATCGGACAAAGATATAGAAATATTGTGATTATATCTTTATATGTCATCAGCATAATAATGTTAAAGAATGGCAAGCACGATGTTGATAAACTTACCAGTTTTATAGGCTATTTTTATGGTAAAAAAAAAAGATAGAGTGATTTTCAGATGCCAGTCATGCGATCATGAAACTTACCAATGGATGGGTAAATGCCCAAGCTGTGGAGATTGGGATACTCTTGCAGCTGAAAAGCCAGTTGATAACTCAGCTCCAGGTGCACGGTTTTCAAGAACAAGAACAACTCCAGTTCCCATGAATGAGATTGAGTTTGATGATGAGATTAGGCTTTTAACAGGTGTTTGTGAGTTTGACCGTGTTCTTGGAGGCGGGATTGTTACTGGCTCTCTTGTTCTTATTGGAGGAGACCCGGGTATTGGCAAATCAACCCTCATGCTTCAAATACTTTCAAAAGTTGCTGATTCTGGTAAAAAATCTCTCTATGTTTCTGGTGAAGAGTCAATTCGCCAGCTTAAAATGAGAGGAAATAGGCTCTCATCAAGCTCGTCTTATCCAAAACAAATATCTTCTTTAAATAAATCAAATTCTTCAAACTCATCATCTCTTCTTGTTGCAGCGGAAACCGACCTTGATTCAATCCTTAATATGGCTGAGGATGTAAAACCAGATGTAATGGTTATTGATTCTATTCAAACAGTTTATAATCCAGAAATTGCATCAACACCCGGAAGTGTAACCCAGATAAGAGAAGCATCAATTAGATTGATGAATATGGCAAAACAGTCTGGTATTCCGTTATTTTTAGTTGGGCATGTTACAAAGGTTGGGGCAATTGCAGGTCCTCGAATTATGGAGCACATGGTTGACACTGTGCTATATTTTGAAGGAGATAGAAGCCATGTTTTTAGAATATTGAGAGCGGTGAAGAACAGATTTGGCTCAACAAATGAGATAGGCGTTTTTGAGATGAAAGATAAGGGGCTTGAAGAGGTGCCAAACCCTTCTGCTGTATTTCTTGCAGAGAGATCAATAAATGCCCCAGGTTCTGTTGTTACAGCAAGCATGGAAGGAACAAGACCAATTTTAATAGAGATTCAAGGGCTTGCAAGTAGTTCTGGATTTGGAAACCCAAGAAGAACTGTGCTTGGGCTTGATCCTAACCGTGTTGCATTAATTGCAGCAGTAATGGAAAAAAGACTTGGGATTAACCTTTCAGGACTTGATATATTTATGAATGTAGCTGGAGGCGTTAAAGTAGTTGAGCCAGCAGCAGACCTTGGAGTTGCCGTTGCCCTTGTTTCAAGTTTTCTTGATATGCCAGTTCCAGAAGGGACAACCGTGATTGGTGAAATTGGTCTGACAGGTGAGATAAGGGCGGTAAGTCATGGAGAGGCAAGGGTTAAAGAGGCGTTGAAAATGGGATTTACCCGTTGTATTGTACCTGAAAATACAAAAAAACAGCTTCCTGATATTCAATCAATTGAGATTCAGGGGCAAAAAATTGCAATTACAATTATTGGCGTAACTTCCTTAAAACAGGTTATGGAGATACTTTTTCAGTGAGCATAACATCAAGCAATAAATCAAAAAAAACAATGCCCAAACAAGATAAAACTAACAACCAACCTAAAAAAGAGAAGGTAGGCACAAAAGAGTTTAACAAAGGAAAACAGCAGTGGGCAGATCACTTAACAGAAAAGGCAAAACATGATAATTATCCCGCCCGTTCTGTCTATAAGTTAATGGAGATACAAAAAAAATTTAATATCTTGAAAAAAGGGGACAATATTCTTGATTTAGGATGTGCCCCGGGCTCATGGCTGCTCTACGCTTCACAGCTTATCAGGGTTGACAAGAAAATTGC
>JADFXA010000353.1 GCA_015233755.1 Desulfamplus sp.
GTTAAGATCATTACCCAAAAGTTTCTTAAAATCTTCTTCTGTTTTACCATCTGTTTCCTTAAGGTTCCAGGTGGGCATATCTGGAATTGGAAACAGAATTTGTACAGCCCCTGGTATGTGTCCTTTTTTATAGCTGTCCCCATACGGCATGGTATCAACAATTACCATATCTTTTTTACTGTCTATCCAGCTTTTAAGCTCTTCTGTGGTTACAAGATTATAACCAGCTTTCTGAACATCACGCACAAGTTTGACAGCAACCTTTTCAGTCTCCACTTCCTGCTTGAATTTATCGTCAAGGAATGCGTTTGAAGGAACTGTAGTAAATAGAGTACAGCATAGACCTAATGTGAATAGTGATACTGTTTTTGAAAACAGGCTTTTTATAGATTTCATTTTTTAAACTCTCCTTTAGTTAAATCTTTGGTTAAAATTAGTAATAAATATGATTGGATAAAATCAGCTATTAGTTTTTAGTTTCTTTTTGAAATAAGACGTTTGCAATACAAAAAAGGGGAAACAGGTTTAAACGAATTAAGCTTTCGCCATATATAAAGGTAGGCAGTAAAACAACACATTAGCAAATCTCTGACTAATGCGGAACGTAATCCATGAAATGCTGACCCAACCGGATCATCGCTGCCAAAACAACCGCAATCAATATCAAACCCCATCAGAATACCATATAGTAAAACAAGCATGAACATGATGAGCATGGAAAACACAGCAGTCAGAGACCCTTTAATATCCAGAACCAATCCCATACCGGCAATAAGTTCAGCAGATGATACAAAAAGAGCGGTAACACCTCCAATCTCCCTTGGAACCAATCCAAAAGCATGAATCACAGTTGAAAAAGATAGAAGATCAGTAATTTTAAGCAACCCTGAGTAAAGAAAAACGCCGCCAAGAGTTATGCGTATGATCTTATAGGTTGTTCTTGAAAAGAAAATATTTTGCATTCTCAAAATCTCTGATACCGCTAAAAAGTCTAATCCTAATAACTCACCAAAATAATGGCTAATTTCATCTATATTTTTCTAATTACAATTCAATAGATGAAATTTATTAACAAACGATTACTGTAAAGAGATAAATAAAAAAGAGGTAAGATGCAAATTGATAATTTCACTATTTCTTTAATAAATTATAGTAATTATCATTTTGACATTTAGATGGCTGGAATTTAGACTTGCTAAATTTAAAATCTTTATAAAGTCTTTGGAAAACACGACTAAATGAAAGATAAACAATAAACAAAGGCAAATCTTACACATGCTTCCACATCTACTATTTAATGATGCTTACACAAAAAAGATTGAAGAAGATATTTATGCACGAACAGTTGAAAAGAGTGCATTGGGAACTAAAGTTGTCGGAATATATTGTGCATTTACCCCACGAGAGTTGATTGCTGCTTCTGGAGCAATCCCAGTAGCGTTATGTTCTGGAAGTGAAGAACCTTTTCAAGCTGCTGAAGCACATTTGCCAGCCAATCTCTGTCCTCTTATAAAATCAAGCTATGGTCATGCTGTTGCAGATTCTTGCCCCTATTTTCACATGACAGATTTTCTACTTGCAGATGCCACTTGTGATGGTAAAAAAAAGATGTTTGAGCTTTTAAACCGCATCAAGCCTCTTCATCTTTTGCAGTTGCCTCAGACAGCAAGCACCCCTGAAAGTATCGATTATTGGGAAAATGAACTTCGTAAAGTTGCCTCTCTTTTGGAAGAGAGAACAGGTAATCCCATCACAGAGTCAAATCTTAAAAGTCAGATCAAGTTATACAATAGACTTCGGAGCACAACAGAGGCAGTTTTTAAGCTTAATACAGGCGATATTCCATTGGTTTACGGCGTGGAAATTGACAGCATAATAGGTAGTGGTGGATTTGAGGTTGATATAGAAAATAGAATTTTTGATATTGAGAAGGCAATAGAGATGATTCAAAAACGAGCATCTTTATCTTCAAATAACACAAAGCCTAATCAACAATTGTCGTTCAATGATAATCACATGATTAACAAGAATAGTTTTTTAGAAAACATGGCAAAACGCCCTAAAATTTTACTTACTGGCTGCCCAAGCACTAATAAAAAGGTTCTTCATCTTATTGAAAATCTTGGCGGGGTTGTTGTTGCTATGGAGAGTTGCGGAGGTCTTAAATCTGCTGGCACGCTGATTGAAGAAACTATTGAGCCTATTAGAGCTTTGGCAGAAGGCACTCTTAAGATTGCTTGTGCCTGCATGACCCCAAATACCAAAAGAGTGGATTTAATCGGAAATATAATAGATGAATATAGAGTTGATGGAGTAGTTGAACTTATATGGGATGCTTGCCACACCTATAATGTTGAATCTTTCCAGATTCAAGAAGCTGTGAACAAAACGTTTGACCGCCCATATATTAAAATTAAGACCGATTATTCACAAAATGATATTGGACAGCTTGAAACCAGAATTGAGGCATTTTTGGAGATGTTAAAGTAGTGATAAGTAGTTATCA
>JADFXA010000354.1 GCA_015233755.1 Desulfamplus sp.
ATTTTTTTTAATCAAAAAGGGAAATAATAGTAAGCGTTCTGATGCACAGGCTTCTTTATCAGAATCAAAACAAAATATTATATCGAACCATGAAACCCAAAAACATGATAGAGAGAAATATTAGTAATGGTAAAACAAGAAATAGCATCAGTAAAATCTTTTTATCAAACTCCGTCGCCTGCCCGTTTTACAGGTATAGGATCATGGCTTTTAACAACAGACCATAAAAGAATCGGTATTATGTATATGGTTTCTATAATGGTGTGGTTTGTTATAGCTTTAATTTTAGGAGTGCTTATACGTACAGAGTTAATGTTTATAGGTGACACTATAATGAATGCAGAGACATATAATGCCATATTTACTTTACATGGCGTTATAATGATCTTTCTATTTGTTATTCCTGCATTGCCAGCTATTTTCGGCAATTTTATTTTACCTATACAAATTGGAACTGATGATGTCTTTTTCCCAAAGCTGAATCTATTATCATGGTATCTCTATATTTTGGGTGGAATTCTTGCTATCTGCTCTCTTTTTGCAGATGGTCCACCAGATACTGGCTGGACATTTTATGTCCCATTCAGTGTATCTACAGAAACTAATGTGGGATTAACTGTAATGGCGGCATTTATTCTCGGCATGTCATCAATGCTGACAGGTCTTAATTTTATAACAACTGTTCATCGTATGAAAATGCCGGGTATGAAATGGCTTGAAATTCCTCTTTTTACTTGGTCTCTTTATGCAACAGCATGGGTGCAGCTTTTAGCAACACCGGTTCTTTCTATAACGCTTCTTCTTGTTATTTTAGAAAGAGTGTTTGGAACAGGTCTCTTTGATCCAGCAAAAGGAGGCGACCCTCTTCTTTATCAACATCTATTTTGGATGTATTCTCATCCTGCTGTTTATATTATGATTTTGCCAGGTATGGGTGTTATATCAGAAATTATCCCAGTGTTTTCTCGTAAATCAATTTTTGGATACAAGGCAATTGTAGGATCAAGCATGGCAATTGCAATTGCTGGTTCTCTTGTTTGGGCACACCACATGTTTGCAAGCGGAATGAGCGATGTTGCAGTATTTGTATTTTCATTTCTAACTTTTATTGTTGCAATTCCAAGTGCTATTAAAGTTTTTTCATGGGTATCTACAATGTATAAAGGGTCAATTCTTATGACTCCTCCTCTTTTCTTCTCTTTATGCTTTATCTATCTATTTTCTGTTGGAGGTTTGACAGGTCTTGTACTTGGTGCTGCTGGAACAAATATTCAGGTGCATGATACTCACTTTGTTGTAGCACACTTTCATTTCGTAATGTTTGGAGGAACTGGTTTCGCCTTTTTTGCAGCACTTCATTTTTGGCTGCCTAAAATATCAGGACGAATGTATAATTTTAAAGTTGCTTATGCGGCAGCTATTTTAACAACTACAGGTTTTATGATTCACTACGTTCCCATGTTTATTCTTGGAATAATGGGTATGCCAAGGAGATACTATGACTATCTTCCTCAGTTTCAAGCAGGAAATTTTTTCTCAGGTATTGGAGCATACATTCTTTTTATTGGAATAATTATTATGTTTGTCAACTTGCTGGTTAGTTTAAGCAGTGGCAATAAAGCTCCATCAGATCCTTGGGGCGGAACAACATTAGAGTGGAGTGTTCCATCACCTCCGCCTCTTCACAATTTTGTTACTCCTCCAACACCTAAAGGCTATCCTTATGATTTTACTGAAATAGTTAAACAGAACAGTTTATCAGGAGGGGAAAATGGCAGCTGAGGATCTTAACTCTCAAAATATAATAGATAAACCTGAGATTAAACAATCTGATTCAGTAGGCTCAAGAACTGGTATGTGGCTGTTTTTATATACAGAAATTATGCTCTTTGGAGGTCTTTTTGTTCTTTATGCAGCATATTATCGTATGTACACGGCTGATTTCAGAGCAGCAGGGAAAGAGCTTGATATAGTTATGGGTACAGTAAATACAATATTGCTCCTTATAAGCAGCTTTGCAGTTGCAGCATCAATTACAGCTATTCAAAGAAATACTAAAAAGATCGCAGTTGCATTTTTAAGTTTTGCCATCCTTTTAGGATTTATATTTCTTATAAATAAATATTTTGAATGGGGACATAAAATTAATTTAGGAATCTTTCCAAACTCTCCAGCTATGGAAGATTCTCCTCATGGAAGAGTGATGTTTTTTGCTCTTTATTATACAATAACAGGGCTTCATGGACTTCATATAATTATTGGAATGACTCTGCTTTCTGTTGGAGCTGTTTTTATAACATTAGATAAGATAAATTATAAAAAATATGTGCTGTTAGAAAATGTAGGGCTTTACTGGCATCTTGTTGATTTGATATGGATTTTTATTTTTCCTCTTTTTTATCTTATTTATTGACTTGTAACTACATGACAAAAATAGTTGCGTTAACTAATCAAATCAAAAAAATAGGGAAATAAAAAATATGAACAAACAGGTAACTTATA
>JADFXA010000355.1 GCA_015233755.1 Desulfamplus sp.
TTCTACTAAAAGAGAAGAGCGTATCTATTCCTGAAACTGCAGCAACCGTTGTAGAGATTGACTTTAAAGAGTATCAGATTAAAAAACAGGATTGGGCATTAGCATCTCTTGGGTTCATTGCTGGAAAAGAGCAAGGAATCACAATGGAGATGCTTGATTTTGCCCTAAAATCAAGATTCAAACCAGCAGTTTATGATTCAGCAATAGAGATTGTAAAAAAATTGGCAACTATTACAATGTAGTTTAAAACAAAAGATTGAGCCAATTAACACTTTTCAATGATTGTGAAATAGCTTTCCCCACCGCATATTTTACAACAGGGTTTACCGTTCACAATGATCTCTTTTCCGTCTCTAACTATCTGACCACAGAGGCTACAATCTATATGTTTTCCAGAGGGTCCGGGCATATCATATTCAGAGATATTTACCTTGACCTTCTGGACATCAAAAAGTTCATAATCTGGCATAAGCTGATATCCCTTCATCTGCTGGTGATAGTGGTTTTGTTCGTTAGGAGCATATTTTTTAACTAATTCTCTTGATTTTTCTGTTGAAATAATACGAAAAGCCTCTCCATTTTCTATATTAAGAAAAGTTGCTGCATTTATACCAAAATCTTTAAATTTTAATGAACGCCTCCCCAATTTGCAACCAGTAACACTTTCAATAGCATCAGTTGCACATCTATCGATTTCAACATATACAATCAAATTTTTCCTATGTTCTTTTGCGTTTGGATCATCAATTCCAAGAAGCCTGCACCCAAGCATAGCCATTCTAACACCAATAATTTGCCCTGCACAAAGGTGTCCATGCTGTTTAACAGATTCAGATAGTAAATTATCAAATGAGTCCATTTTATGTTTTAATTCTACCCTTTTTTTAATAAGCACTTAAATATTTAGTAGTTACCATACCATTGACAATAAAATAGGGTGTTGTTATACCATTAAGAATAGTTTTAAAAAAGTATTATTGAAGATTAAGGTTTAACAACAATATATGGAGATAAAGATATACAAATGGATAACTCTAAAAAGACAAATAGGTCTGTTTATTCAAAAAAAGATGGAGATAAACTCCTTAAATTGGCTCGAAGTTCAATTGCTAACAAACTTGGTGTAAATATAAACTTACCAAAACCATCTGAAATAGCGGCTGAATTGCAAGATGATGTATTTAAAAATCAGTTAGGAACTTTCGTTACACTACATCTAAATAAGAGACTTAGAGGCTGTATTGGAACATTAGAGTCAACACAAAGTGTTACAGAGGGAATAGAACAAAATGCTATAAGTGCGGCATTTGATGATCCACGATTTCCAAATCTAACACCAAAGGAGTTTAATGATATTCATCTTGAAGTTAGTATTCTCTCGAAACCTTTAGTACTTAATTATAAAAATATAGATGAGCTTTTATCAAAACTTGAACCTGGAGTTCACGGTGTTATTATAAGAAAAGGTGGGGCAAAAGCAACATTTCTTCCCCAAGTATGGCAGCAACTTCCTGATAAATCACTATTTTTATCTAATTTATGTCGTAAGGCAGGTTTGTCTGAGCATGAGTGGAAAACAGGTAGCTTAGAGGTTATGACTTATACCGTAGAGTATTTTGAAGAGTAATGTTTATTCACATTATTATATTACTATCTAATAATGTGAATTAATTAGTTATACGATTATATAATTGCAAACTATAATAAGAGAGTCTCGTCTTGAGCGACTTTGCGAATAAGCTCTTTATAATCTAAAGCTCCATTGCAACCTGGGGCATATTCAAAAATAGTTTTACCATAAGATGGTGCTTCACTAAAATGTTCATTATAACGAATAGGTTTGCAGATATATTCACTATAAAGCTGTTTTAGCTTTTTGAAAATCTCTTGAGGATGTTTTACTCGAGTATCCATAAAAGTCGGAACAATATACTTTAACGCAACTTCTTTACGATACTTATGAATTGAGCTTAAACTTTTAATAAATTCGGTAAGTCCCTGATAAGGCATAGCTTCTAAAGCAACTGGAACAAGCACTTCTGTTACATAGAACATAACATTTATAGTAAGAGAATCCCAACCCGGAGATGTGTCAATGATAACAAAATCATATTGTTGATCAACCTCGGTAAGGGCTTCAGAAAGTGTCCATTCTTGACCAATAGTTTTTTTGTCAATAATACGTTTAACACCAGCAAGAGATCTACCACCTGATAAAAGCCAAAGATTTTTACGTGCTTCTATAGTTGCCTCTTTTGCTGATAGCTCACCCGTGAGAAGCTCTGTCAGACCAGCATTAGGTTTTTTCCCAAGATTGTAAGCAGATTGCCCCTGAGTATCTGTATCAATAAGGAGAACCTTGAAACCAGCAAGAGCAAGCCCTGCACTTAAATTGACCGAAGTAGTAGTTTTACCAACACCTCCCTTGCTTAAAGATACTGATATCCTTCTTGTAAAAGCTGTCTTTTTTCCTAAAAGCTTATCGTCTTTTAGACTATCA
>JADFXA010000356.1 GCA_015233755.1 Desulfamplus sp.
CAACTGCTCAACAAGAGTAAATGAATTACCATCTTTTTTAACCCAAAATATCTCATTATACCATCTATCGTTATCGCTTGGAAAAAGCATTGAAACTCTCTTATAATTTTTATCATATATTGTAAACAGCTCCAAAATTGTCTGCATCTTATAATTATCTAAATTTTCTGAATCTTCTTTATCTTTTGAGAGTTTGCTATTTGACTTGTTATACGATTTGCGATTTGTATATCTATACCTACGGCTTAATTCAATATCTCTTAATTCAGAATAAATTGGTAACTGTAAAACATACTCATATTGGCTGCCCCAAAATATATCTGAATCAAAATCCTTTACTAAAAATATTTCAGAGATGCTTTTAAATTGAGCATTTGCAGTATCACATGGTGGATAATGCTCATTATAATACTCTGATTCTGCCCCATTTAATCGAACTAAATCATCAGGATCAAGCCAGTCAAGAAGTGCATCTGCAAACGATTCTGCCTCTTTTTCTCTATCTTCACCATAAATATTTTGAAGAGAATTTCTTATATTTTGCTCCTGCCCGAGAGTCAACTGCGTTTTAGATGAGTCGTCTTCAACTTTAACCCAAACTTCAACACCACCGGGTCTTAATCTTATCCAATCATCTGTTGTGTTTTGAGTGTAATTTTGAATATCAGCAGAAGGCTCTTCACCAATTTTACTTTTATTGTTGTTATTATCTTTATTTGCTTTGGAGGAGAGTTCGTCTACAACTGTATCTGAATCAGCATTCTCTTCTTGAGATTTTATTTTTAAAAGATCATAATTTGGTGATGCAATAAGTTCAAGAACAGAAAATGCAGCAGATTCTCTCCTAAAGAGTTCTGTTGTATTAATTGCAATTGCTGTTTTTTCTCTGTTATGGGCAATATATTCACTTGAAAGAAAGCTGATAATAACCAGAATCCACAACACTAATACTAAAACGCTTCCTCTACTGTTTTTACTATTATCTGAGTATTTGGATATACCAATAAAATCTAAAAATATAGTGAAATAAATATCGAACTTTTTAAAACGGGTACTCAAAGTGCCCCTCCAACTTTAAAAAGCCAAACCGATGGAGTTCCACCTCTTAGCTTTGTCTGGGCAAATAGTAGCTTTATAAATGCAGGTGGATTAGGAGAATCTTGATCCCAAAAATCTTTAAAAGATGACCCATTTTTAGAAGTCCTATTCTTAGAAAAATTACTGCTTTTAAATGCACTATTGGTTTTGAATGCACTATTCAAAGATCCGCCATCTTGAAAAATATTTGAATCCTCACCTTCAAGAAATGAGAGCGAAAATTTTTCAACATTAACAATCGTTGAGATAGGCATTGAATCTACACTGAGTTTTGAACCTGATTTTTTACCTGATTTAGACGAGCGCCCACCTGATTTAGAGTGTTTACTGACAGAACGGTTACCCAATTTTCCTGATCCTGATCTTCTTGAACTAAATTTTCCCGAACTCAGAAATAGTTCATCGCTATCTTTTATATCATCTTCACTACCAATAACTTTTTCATAGACAGTTAACTCTTTTGCATCTTCATCATAAATATAGGCTACTCTTATAAGCCCTTGAGATGGTGTGCCCTGTGGGGAATAAAGAGTATAAAATGAGAGGCTCTTTTCATTACCGCTAAATTTAAGGTTTGTAACCGTTCCAATTTGGGATAATTGAGAGCCACCGATTCCTTGTGGAGAATTAGCAACAGAGTTTTTAGACTGCAAACTCTTTGAATCAGAGGTTAGAAAATCTGTATTGGCAAGTGCTGCACTGCTGGAAATATATCTAAGCTGACGTTCAAGCATATTAGGAAGCACAACTCCAATTTGAAGTTTATCACCTTCGCTGTTACCTCTCTCCCAAGCATCAAGATTTATTTTTAAAGCAAATGCCATAATAAGAGTAATCATGGAGACAAGAACCATAGCGACAATTACTTCTATAAGTGTAAAACCAGCATTATTAAATTTAGCAGATAAATGGCTCAAATTATCACTCATTTAGTTTTAGATTCTTTCTCTTTTTTAACTGGTTGTGTAAAAATTTCATTGTCAATTGACGAATCATAAATTCTTTTCCAGCGATAGACACAATACTCTTTTCCTTTATTACCTTGATTTATTTGGCTAACACACAAAGTAATATCGGCCATTCCAATCAGCTCAATCTCTTCTCCAGAGATATTTTTTTTTCTACTATTAGATCCTCTTTTCTGTTTTATTTTATCCTGATTAGATTGTTTATTTTTTTTGATTTGACTTTTTTTAGTACCATAACCAGAAGTTCTGCCATCAGAATTATCCCAGACAAGATCGCTGCTGTCGATAATAATTGGGTACTCTGTCTCTGCTTTGCATATCCATCCATCTTCTTCTTCAAGAACCTTCTCAAAATTTTTACTCTCCATAATTTGGCTCATAAATTCTGGATTATTTAGAATATTTTTAAGAATCCTGACCGATT
>JADFXA010000357.1:0-1331 GCA_015233755.1 Desulfamplus sp.
AAGCAAATACTTAAAACTATTTTTTAACAAAACGGCTCATAGTTTTTGGCGAGCCTTAATTTAAAAACTAAAAAGGAGTTAAAGTTAATCATGCCATCATCATTAGATCCAACCAAACATGCGGACTGGGAAATTGCACAAGATGCGGAAAAAGAGATGTTGAAAATTTATGAAATTGGAGAAAAACTTGGGCTTACAAAAGACGAGTTGCTTCCTCAAGGTCATTACATTGGGAAAATTGATTTTAAAGCAGTGTTAGAGCGCCTTAAAGACAGACCAAATGGAAAATATATTGATGTTACAGCTATTACTCCTACGCCTCTTGGAGAAGGTAAATCAACATCATCAATGGGTCTTGTGCAAGGCCTTGGAAAGATTGGCAAAAGGGTCTGTGCGGCAATTCGTCAGCCATCAGGTGGACCTACCATGAACATAAAGGGTTCAGCAGCAGGCGGTGGGCTTGCCCAGTGTATTCCTCTTACACCATTCTCGCTTGGATTTACTGGCGATATTAACGCCATTATGAATGCTCATAACCTTGCTATGGTTGCTCTTACATCTCGCCTTCAGCATGAGAGAAACTATAATGATGAGCAGCTTGAGAGACTATCTGGCATGAAACGTATTGACATTGACCCAACAAGAGTTGAAATGGGTTGGGTTATGGATTTCTGCTGTCAGTCTTTAAGAAATATCATTATTGGTATTGATGGTGTAAACGGCAAAACAGACGGCTACATGATGAAATCCAAATTTGGTATTGCCGTATCTTCAGAGGTTATGGCTATTCTTGCTATGGCAACTGATCTTAAAGATATGCGTGAAAGAATGGGCAAAATCGTTGTAGCATACACAAAACAGGGCAAACCTGTAACAACCGAAGACTTGCAGGTTGCTGGTGCTATGACAGCATGGATGGTTGATGCTCTTAATCCATCTTTAATGCAGACCCTTGAAGGTCAGCCTGTTATTGTTCATGCTGGTCCGTTTGCAAATATTGCAATTGGTCAGAGTTCAATTATTGCAGATAGAATTGGTCTAAAACTTGCTGATTACCATGTAACAGAGTCTGGTTTTGGTGCTGACATTGGATTTGAAAAATTCTGGAACTTAAAATGCCGTTACAGCGGTCTTGTTCCTGATTGTGCTGTTGTTGTTGCAACAATAAGAGCGTTAAAATGCCATGGTGGAGCACCTGTTCCAGTTCCTGGTAAAGCTATGCCTGTTGAGTATAAAACTGAAAATGTCGGCTGGGTAGAAAAAGGTTGTGCAAACCTCATTCATCACATCAGAAACGTAAGAAAAGCTGGCATAAGCCCTGTTGTTTGTAT
>JADFXA010000357.1:1340-2475 GCA_015233755.1 Desulfamplus sp.
CTCATTCATCACATCAGAAACGTAAGAAAAGCTGGCATAAGCCCTGTTGTTTGTATAAACGCATTCTACACAGATACTCCAGCAGAAATTAAAAAAGTTCGTGAACTTTGCGAAGCAGAAGGTGCAAAAGTTGCTCTTTCTCGCCATTGGGAAAAAGGCGGAGATGGCGCTATTGAGTTTGCAGAAGCTGTTGTTGAAGCATGTGAAGAGAAGACAGAATTTAAATTCCTCTATGAACTTGAGATGCCAATTAAAGATAGAATCTCTCTTATTGCTAAAGAAGTTTATGGAGCAGACGGTGTTGAATATTCAAATGAAGCTAATGCGGCAATTGATAGAATTCAAAAAGACCCACACCTTTCCAAGCTTGGTATGTGCATGGTTAAAACTCATCTTTCACTTTCTGACAATCCAGCTCTCAAGGGTGTTCCAAAAGGTTGGAATCTCAAGATCAGAGAGGTTCTCACTTATGGCGGTGCAGGATTTATCGTTCCAGTTGCAGGAGCTATAAGCTTAATGCCAGGAACAAGCTCTAACCCAGCATTTAAACGTGTTGATGTTGATGTTAATACAGGCAAAGTACAGGGCGTATTCTAATTTATTTGAGTTTTGATTTAAATTTATTTAAATCAAAACAAATTTTTTGAATTATCCCAAAGATTTGGCAACTTTTCAAAAAGTTGCCAAATCTATACCTAATTATAAATTAACGGGTTAAAGAGATGTAGAAACTTAAGAAGGAGATTTTATATAAACATGGCAGCAGAAATTATAAACGGCACCGAAATTCGCAAAGTAATACTTGAAGAAGTTAAAGCAGAAGTTGCACAGATGAAGGAAAAGTATGGAAAAGTTCCAGGTCTTGTTACTATTCTTGTTGGAGCAAATCCCGCATCTATTAGCTATGTAACTCTTAAAGTAAAAACGGCCTTAGAGGTTGGTTTTAAAGAAATTCAAGATGATCAGCCAGCAGATATTTCAGAAGCTGCTCTTCTTGCTTTGATTGATAAATACAATAAAGATCCTGAAATTCACGGTATCCTTGTTCAGCTTCCTCTTCCAAAACATATTGATGAGAAAAAAGTTCTAAACGCAATCAATCCTGACAAAGATGTTGATGCGTTCCACCCAGTGA
>JADFXA010000358.1 GCA_015233755.1 Desulfamplus sp.
ACATGGGGTATAGTTTATATTTTCTCACATTTTAAAGAGGCTGCATAGATTCTTATCCCAAACTCAGGTTAAAATATTATAAAATTTAATCAAAAATTCCGTAAAGTGGTCCGCCTCTGCGTGCAAGCTCATCTATTTTTTTTACAACCAATGGATCAGGGGTCAATGGTGGGGCATGAAATGGTTTTATTCGAGCATCAATAACAAGAGGTCCTTTGCAACCCCAATGTTTAAATGATGTAAAACTTCCAGAACCGTAAATATCGTGAGATGGGTTTGAGCGTGAGAATGTAATCCACAAAAAAGTTGCAAAATCATAACTTGCCTCAATTGAGTCATCAACTACGACAAAAAGTGGTAAACCTTCTGCTCTTTTTTGCACATTTAAGTTATCTGTTAGAACTTTAATCTCTTTTTCCGCGTCTGCATAACTTTCAAACTTTGAAGCTGCAACTACAACAATACCTGGAGCCGCAAGTCGAGGATTGGAAAATGGCTCTGGAATATAAATATCTGATGGGAAAGAGTTTAAAAGCTCTCGTTTTTTCTCTCCAGCAACAACCATAATAACCTTTGAACCCTCATTTAACCCTTCAGAAGAGTAATCAAGTGTATCCATAGTTGTGCATGTTTGAAAGTGAATATCTCTTGAGAAATCAATTCGTTCGAGAGCATATATAAAAAATCCCATCTCATCGTTTATATTAAGCTCTGGATTGTCATTGTGAGAACAGATAATAAGATATTTTGCAAGAGATAGCTGCCCTGTTCCTAAAATTGCATTTGCATGAGTTAAAAGCTCTCTTGGCTTTTTTTTGTCAAATGGGACATATCTATCCATAGCTTTTGCAAAGAGCAGAGGGTGAACACCAGCAACATCAACTGCATGAATTGCAGTAACACCTGGCAATTTATGCGGAATCGCACTTTCTGTAATTTCATGTATGATTTTGCCAAATACAGAGTCCTCTCTTGGTGGTCTTCCTACAACTGTAAATGGGAAAATTGCATCTTTTCTATGATAAACCGCATCAACTTCAATATATGGAAACTCGTGGGCAAGTGAATAGTATCCAAGATGATCACCAAAAGGTCCTTCTGGTTTTGTCTTACCAGAGACTACTCGGCCAGTAATGCAAAAATCAGCATCTAACGATATGATGTTATTAAGAATCGAGCGATTCTCAATAATAGAGCGACTCTCTTTATTCAGTCTATTATTATCAATATCGCCATTTACTATACCATATCTAAAAGCCCTGCCAGCCAAAACTCCAGCAAATGCAACTTCAGGCATACCTTCAGGCAGAGGCATTATGGCAGAAAGTGTGTGGGCAGGCGGGCCTCCAATAAAGATACTCACAGGTAGAGGTTGATTTTTTTCAAGAGCCTTTGCGTGGTGGTTGCCAATACCTCGATGAATCTGATAATGCAACCCAACTTCACGGTTAAGAATATAATCTCCGCCTGAGAGTTGAATGCGGTACATTCCAAGGTTTGATTTCAAAATTGAACTTTTTTTTGGTTTATTAGCTGGCTCTACTGATAAAACTTGAGGAAGCAGAACAAAAGCACCGCCATCGCCTGGCCAGCATCTTATCATTGGAAGATCAGAGATTTGGCATCTGCAATCTAAAACCGAACTATTTTTGATGTTTATATTACTCTTATTATTTGATCTTATTGCCTTGCTTGATTTGTCAGCATTTAGAAGCTCATAAATCAAGTTAGATGATTTTTTTAAAGGCAGAGCGTGAATAAGAGAAGTTAATGATTTTAAAGATTTAATAGGAGAATTGAATATTGTTGATGGGTCAGACATTAATTTAACCAGCGCAGCTACCTTAGAGAGTTCTGGCTCAAGTATTTTTAATGCCCGTTTATATGTTCCAAATAGATTTGAGACAGCAGGAAATTTACTTCCCTTTACCTTTTGAAATAAAATTGCAGGGCCGCCAGATTCAAATACACGGTTATGAACTTCAGCCATCTCAAGGTTTGGGTCAAGCTCACTCTCTATTCTTATGAGTTCCCCCTCTTTTTCAAGAAACTCAACACAATCTCTCATACAGGTAAATATCATAATTTTGTTTGTACTTTATTAAATTATATGGTTATTTTTTAGTTAAAATATACGTTTGTGTTTGACTACATCTCTTCTAATTTAACATTTTGTTTAAAGCCAATATTTATACTGTTATCCATATAGATCATCTCTGTTGGGACAAACTTGTAAAGTTGCGACCTATATTGCCTCTTAAAAAATGCTAATACCTCATCAGTTTTACTGTTTATCTCTCTTAAATTTTTTGAATCTCTTAAATCGCTTGAATTAATTAACTCATCAAACGGTATTCCAAATTTTTTGATATAAGCTAACACTACAGATAAAGTGCTTAAACCATTTTGTATATTGTTTAGACTACTCTTAATATTATTTATTTTATTGAACTCCTCAATTTTACCTCTCA
>JADFXA010000359.1 GCA_015233755.1 Desulfamplus sp.
ATGCCAGCTTTATTAAAAGTTTCACGATAAAATGGGACTGTGGCATAAACCCGTTCAAGAGTGGCTTTAAGACGGCTTAACTGTATGGATTCAAGTGCCTCTCTGGGCATGGTTTCAAAATCCATATTATAAATTGGCATTGCTTTTACTCCTATAATTTTTATAGCTTGTAACGTTTAAAAACAGGTGGCTTGGTATTATAAACCTTTATTAAAAATATGTTATATAATTAAAGAATTAATCGTCAAGAGTTCCTGTAAATAATGCTTTTCGTTTCTCAAGAAATGCTGATGTCCCTTCTGCCGCATCTTTACTTGCCATGCAAAGAGCAAAGGCATCAGCTTCAAAACGGCAGCCTGTTTCAAGATCAACATCTTTTCCGCAGCTTACAGCCTCTTTTGCAGCACGAAGCGATACAGCACCTTTAGAAGCAATAGCTTTAGCAGTTTTCATAACCTCTTCCATAAGTGATTCAGGAGCAAACACTTTATTCACAATTCCATACTCTTTTGCTTCTTGTGCAGGAATCGTTCTACCTGTAAAAATAAGCTCTTTTGCCAAGTTGGTGCCAATAAGTCTTGAAAGTCTTTGAGTTCCACCAAATCCAGGAATTAATCCAAGTGTGATCTCTGGAAGACCAAATACCGCTTTTTCAGAGGCATAAATGAAATCGCAAGCCAAAGCCACTTCAGTTCCACCACCAAGTGCAAAACCATTTACAGCCGCAATAACTGGAATTGGCAGACTCTCTAATCTTGAAAAAAGTTTTTGTCCAATCGTTGCAAATTTTTTACCTAAGAGTGGATTCATCTTTGCAAGTTCTGAAATATCTGCTCCAGCAACAAAAGCCTTTTCACCACCACCAGTCAAAATAAGCACTTTAATATCTGAATTTTTTTGAACTTCATCAAGCACCAAAGCAAACTCCTCAAGAAGTGCTTTGTTTAGAGCATTTAGAGCTTTAGGTCTGTTAAAAGTCAATTTTGCAATGCCATTGTCAACTTCAAAAATAAGATTTTCAAAAGCCATTATTCTTCTCCTATTATAATTTTTAACTGTTTTTAATCATAACCTCTGTGGATTTGTCTCTCTTATATATTTTGCAATACCATCTGTTATAGCATCGCAAAGAGCGTTCTGATAAGCTGAATCTGTAAGTCTGCGACACTCTTCAGGATTACTTAAAAATGATGTCTCAATTAATATTGATGGCATACTTGCCCCAAGTAGAACGTAAAAAGGTGCCTGTTTAACCCCAAGATTTCTAATTTTTGAATATTTTTTTTCCATTCCTCTATAAAGATTGTTCTGAACAACAGAGGAGAGCCTGCTTGATTCATTTATTTTTGCGTTTTTCATCAAATCATTTAGAATAGACTCAAGATCGCTTATGTTTTTCCTTGATGTAGCGTTTTCCCTTGCTGCAACATTAATTGCTCTTTCATCAGTTGCAAGGTTAAGATAATATGTTTCAATACCCACAAGAGAGCTATCATTTGAAGCATTGCAGTGCAAAGATATAAATAAATCCGCACTCTTTGTATTGGCAATTGCAGTTCTCTCTTCAAGTGTTAAATATGTGTCGATTGAGCGTGTCATAATTACATTGCAGCTAAGACGTTCCTGTATCTTTCTTGAAAGTTTTTTAGATATTGAGAGGACAACATCTTTTTCATAAACCCCTTTATTATGTCCTGATGCACCAGGATCTCTTCCGCCATGTCCTGGGTCAATTACAATGGTTCTAACACCTAATGCAAGCTGTTTAGCAATTGATGATGCTTTTATTCTATCAACATTTGAACCAGGAGCAATCTGAACTACTCTTGTTGTTCCTTTAGTTGCTGCTTTAGAACTCTTTGCTTCGCTCTTTTTATCTTCTAACTCCTTCTCATTTTGTGATTGTTTTTCTAAATTTTTAGCAAGATTTTCCCTTAGCAGCTTTCTTGTAGAGTTAGATAGAACCATAGTTGAAGCTTTTAGAGATTTTTTAACTGGTAGGTGAGATGTTCCTTCAGAGTTTGTCTCTGAGGCAATCTCAGGTGGGTCTTCATAAGATGTTTTTGCTTTTGACGAAGTGTCTGCATCTTCCATTGACGAAATTGAATTTGATTTAGTAGCAGCCTTTGTAGATATTTTGGAAGATACTTCGTTTGATGAAGCATTGGAGCTTAAAGAGTCATCTGATGAGGTAGGAGAAGTAGATGCAATGCCATATATTCTTGTTGATTTTTTTGTTGAGTGTTTGATAGGTAAATTTGACACATCATTAGATATATCTACATCTGTATTTATAAAAGAATTTTTGTTTAATTGATCAGAGGCAACTGTTGTATTTGCTGCTTTAGACTCATTCAATGATGTAGATTCTGATCCATCTTTAGGCTCTTTTGAGGTTTCATCTTTAGCTATTGGATTTTCTTCGGTTTTTTCAGACTTCTTACCCCAAACATCAATAATAACCCTAAA
>JADFXA010000035.1 GCA_015233755.1 Desulfamplus sp.
CTTACACAAGCTCAACAGCAGCTTTGGTTTCTTGCTCAACTCAATGAGAACGCAATACCTGCCTATATTGAAACAGTTGCTGTCCGTTTAACGGGTAAATTAGATATAGAAGCACTGTCTGCTGCTGCATCTGATTTAGTTGCAAGACATTCAGCTTTACGCACAGTTATGGTTGGAGACGGTGAAAATCAACGTATTCTACCTACAATCCCCTGTTCGATCCAATTTACTAAAGCTGAATCAATTAATATCAACCCAAATTTATCTTCTATCTCGAAAGAATCAAAAAAAAGTGATGCTGCTTCAATATCTCAAGACAGAGATCTAATGCAAATATGGCTTACTGAAAACAGCCGATCAACATTTGACCTTATAAATGGTCCGCTTTTTTCCTTTAAGGTACTCCAGCTTGATCCTGAAAATCATGTTTTTGCAATGAATTTTCATCACATTGTTATGGATGGCCGCTCTGTAAATGTAATACTACAGGATTTATTGAATTTTTATAAATTGCGATTAAGCAACAGCGATTTTAATGTGCAAAGAGCTCCTGATTTGCAGGACTATCAAAATTGGCTTGAAGAGTATCTAAGCTCAGACGAATCTAACCGTGATAAAGAGTTTTGGAGCAGCCTTTTTCCTAACACAATCCCTATGGTTGATTTTCCAACTGATATGCCGCGTCCCTCGCTATTTACATTTAAAGGTTCGCGACACCATTTACCAGCAAAACCTGAACTTCTTGAACGCTGCATATTGTTGGGGCGAAGCAGGCGGCTCACCCCTTTTATGACCTTGATTTCACTATATGCACTTTGGGTTCACAAATTAACTGGCCGCGAAGAAGTTTTAATCGGTTTTCCAGTTACAGGACGTTTTTTTCCAGACAGTGAGGAGCTTGTTGGTTATTGTACCCATTTAGTACCATTTGTAAGTAAATATGATGTAAACAGCTCGTTTGCACAGTATTTGGATCGCTCAAGAGATACGCTTACTGCTGCATATCGTCATCAGAAGTATCCTTTCAGCCACTTAATCCGTAATCTCAATTTTGAGCAAGATATGAGCAGAGGGTCGGTGATTGCATCAGAATTTAACCTTGACAAGCTTCAGGAACTTCCATCTATAGATGGTCTGAAACTCTCTATGGTTAATATCCCACTAAGCTATGCAAAGTATGATTTTAACCTTGAGATAATGGAGGTTAATGGTCAATATCAGTTCAAATTTGAGTATGCAACTGATCTGTTTAAGCCTGAAACTGTATCGCGGCTTGCCAACCATTTTATGACTTTGCTTAACTCTGTGATAGAAAAGCCTGAAGAGCCTCTCTATAAAATTTCTCTTCTTACACCGAGTGAAAGATACCAGATTGTAAATGTTTGGAATAACACTTGGCGCGATTTTCCTTTGCAACACCCTTTTCACCGTCTGTTTGAAGAGCAGGTATCCAAAACGCCAGATAGAGTTGCTGCGGTTTTTTCTGATATTAATCAATCTGGAGAAATTCAGATAAGCCAGAAGATGAGCTATAGAGAGCTTAATGCACACTCAAACAAACTTGCAAGGTTCTTGATAAAGGAGCTTAATTGTGCTCATGATTCAGGCAACTCTCTACTAATTCCAATTTTAGCTCAAAGAAGCTGTCATTTCTTAGTTGCAATGATCGGTATTTTTAAAGCTGGTTGTGCCTATCTGCCATTAGACACTGAACACCCAGCGGATCGAATTAGCGGTATTTTAAACCAATCTGGTGCTAAACTTATTTTAGCTGAAAATAAGTTTAGACCCCTTTTAGAGTCTGCTTTATCGGAAAAATCAAGACCTGACTCTCAGATAGTTATACCTAAAATTATTTGGTTTGAAGAGTCTATCTGCAACTCGACATTAACATCTGATGATGAACAAAATATTCCATATAACATTAAGGCTGATTCTCCAGAAAATCTTGCATATATAATCTTTACCTCTGGCTCAACTGGTCTTCCAAAAGGTGCAATGGTTCAACAAAAGGGAATGGTCAACCATCTTTACGCAAAGATAGAAGATTTAGGGATCAGCATAAATGATGTTGTGGCTCAAAATGCTTCCCAATGTTTTGATATTTCAGTATGGCAATTTTTATCTGCTCTTGTAAAGGGCGGACATGTTCAAATTGTAAGCAATGATATTGCACACGATCCAAGCAAATTATTTGAAGTTTCAACAAAACAAAAAATAACAATACTTGAGGTTGTTCCCTCTTTTCTTAGGGTTCTTTTAGAGCAGATTAGCAGCCCCACCCCCTTACCCCCTCCCCAAATGGAGATGGGGAACAATGTCATTACTCCTGATCAAACAAAGAGGACGGTGAACTACTCCCTCCCCTTGGGGAGGGGCGGGGAGGGGCGGTTTTTTAACCATCTCCGCTGGTTAGTCCCAACTGGCGAAGCACTACCGCCAATATTGGCAGCTCAATGGTTTGAACACTATCCCAACACTCCAGTTCTAAATGCTTACGGTCCAACTGAATGTTCTGATGATGTGGCACACTATGCTTTGCATAATGCTCCAGCTCCTGAAACTGCCATTATTCCAATTGGCCGCCCTGTTGGAAATATGCGTCTATATATTCTTGATTCTCATTTAGAGCCTGTGCCTATTGGTGTTGCAGGTGAGCTTTGGGTTGGCGGAGTTGGTGTTGGACTTGGATATCTGAATCAGCCCGATTTGACTAATAAATCTTTTATACCTGATCCATTTAATTCTGATTCGTTAAACCCATTAATCAATTCTAAACTTTATAAGACTGGAGACCTTGCTCAATTTTTGCCAGACGGCAATATTCTATTTTTGGGACGACAAGATCATCAAGTCAAGATAAGAGGATTTAGAATTGAACTTGGTGAGATTGAGTCAGTTCTTGCACGCCATGAAAATGTAAAAGAGCTTGTAGTTACTGCCTCTTATGTTTCTAACAGCGCATCTAAAAACGAAAATGTAGATGAGGCTGATGCAGGTTTAACAGCATATATAGTGTTCCATGAGAAGAAGGATAATAAAGATGATGATTCACAGTTAATTGATGAGATTCGCACCTATCTTGCAGACAGGCTTCCAAATTATATGGTTCCTTCTTATTTTGTAGTTATGGAAAAGCTGCCGCTTACATCAAATGGTAAGATTGACCGTAAAGCACTTCCAAAACCTACTGCAGCCTATGTTGAATCAGCAACTCTATTTACGCCTCCACGCAATGAAGTTGAACAGATACTTGTTGAAGTGTTATCAGGTGTCTTAAACCGTGAAAGTATTGGAATCCATGACAACTATTTTTCACTTGGTGGAGATTCTATTAAGGCTATTCAGGCTGTAGCAAGAGTTCAAACTTATGGTTATATCTTAAAACTTAGAGATATTTTCCAATATCCAACTGTAGCAGAACTTGCCCCCCGTTTAAGCCGCCGCAGCCGTCAGATTGATCAGAGTTTGGTTACTGGTGATGTCCACCCAACCCCTATCCAATCTTGGCTTCTTAATCAAGATAGAGCTCTTATTAACCACTATAACCAAGCTGTAACGCTTAACTTTAAATATAACCTTAAAGTTGAGTCGCTTAAAGCTGCTTTAGAAGCTCTAATGATTCACCATGACGCTTTAAGGCTTACAGTTCAAGATTCTTCTGAATTGAATTCTAAAAAGTTAAATTCAAAAACAGTTGATGCTGATTCAATTTCAATAAAACCTAATTCAGGCAAATCCAATCAATTAGGTTTGCATATTAGAGATATAGATTTAAAACCAGAGCTTGTTGTCATTCCATTTGACCCAAAAGCTAAACAAAGAGACTTTCAACTTAATCAGGCTGACCAAGAAGATAAAAGAGCTGATATGGCTGATACTGACCCTCTCTTTACTTCAATTAGCCAAAAGCTTCATTCAACTATTGATATTTTTAATGGTCCACTGCTTAAGGCTGCACTATTTCAAGGAGATACTGAAGATCGTCTAATGGTTGTAATCCATCATCTTGCTGTAGATGCAATCTCATGGCAAATTTTGGTTGAAGATCTACTCTCTGCTTACAATGCACACTCTAATGGAGAGGATATTAAGCTGCCTTCAAAAACAGACTCATTCAAAGATTGGTCCGAAAGTTTAGTTAAGAGAGCTAATAACGCAATTAAGGGTGTAAATGTAAATGAGATAAACAGCGAAATCAGCTATTGGGAATCTTTATCTCAAGAAGAGTTGACAAAACTTCCTATGGATTTTCCAAAAGAGAATGGTCAATATCAAGATAGTGCAATCTTTGAAATCAAGCTGCCAGCTCCTGATACAGAGATTCTAATAGGTAAAGCCCATGTTGCTTACCACACTGATATGAATGATTTGCTTTTAACAGCAATTGCTAAAGGTCTGAACTATTGGGGTAATATTAATGGAATTTTAGTTTCATTAGAAGGGCATGGGCGAGATACTATAGCGGATGATATTGATATTTCTCGCACAGTTGGCTGGTTTACAGCTGAATATCCAGTTTTATTAAAACTGCCAGATTCTTCTATTAAAACCACCACAACTTCCCTCCCAAATAAAGAACTTGGTATTCAAATCAAGCACATTAAAGAGTCTTTGCGGAAAGCTACAAAAAATGGGGCAAATTTTGGCTGGATTCGTGAGAATTTAAGCAGTAAAGCAAAAGAGAGGTTAAAGCCAAATATCAGCTTTAACTATATAGGTGCTGCTGGTTTAGAAAATCAAGATTTCAAGGTTGAAGCAGCTGCTCATCTTGATCTTATTAACCCAAAGATGAGAAGAGAATACACTCTTGAGATTGAAGCAGATATACGTCAAGGTTGTTTGTATATTCAGCTTTACTACTCTCCAAATCAATATAAAGAGGAGAGTATCAGACGGCTTGGCTCACTAATCAAAGGAACTTTAATAGAGATAATTGATTGTTGTTCATCTATCAAGATACCAGAAGTTACTCCATCTGATTTAACATGGTCAGGCTTCTCACTATCGCAGCTTGAAGCATTTTTGCATGACAATAAAATGACTCCATCAGATGTTCAAGATATTTATCCTCTTACACCTATGCAAGAAAACATGCTTTTCAGCCGTCTTTATGATTCTGATTCAACAGCCTATTTTGAGCAGTTCAGCTTTACTCTAAAAGGAGATGTCAACCTAACACTATTTGAAGAAACATGGAATATAATCAGCCAAAGACACGACATAATAAGGACAAGTTTTATCTACAAAGGTGTTCCAAGACCACTTCAAGTAGTTCGCAGAACAAGACCAATTGAGTGGCATTATGAAGATTGGTCACAGATAAAAGATAAAGCAGAACGTCTCGAGGCTTTTAAAATAGAGGAACGTCAACGTGGATTTATCCTTGACAGCGATGCTCTTATGCGTATGCATATTTTCAAACTTGAGCATAATCGCTACGCTGCTATTTGGAGTTTTCACCATATTTTGATGGATGGCTGGTGTTTGGGAATTTTGATTGAAGATGTCCAATCTGCTTACATGGCTTTGAATAGAGGTCAAACTCCTAAGTTTGTTGGTACAGCTCCTCAATATAGGGAGTATATCCTTTGGTTAGAAAAAGCGGATCATGCAAAGGCAATTGGATATTGGAGTAACTATTTAGAAGGATTTAACAAAGTTACTTCACTACCTCGTGATGTTAAAGTTGATGCTGTAAAAGTCAGCGAATCTATAAATCAGAATCTTCAATCTACTGAAAAGAGTATTAAAGATGCAGAAACTTCAAACTCTGATCTTCAAAACTTATATCAATTTGAACTGGAGCCAGAACTTAGCAGAGTGCTCAATCAAATTGCAAGAGATTACCAGATAACCATAAATAGTTTGGTTCAATCTGTCTGGAGTATTATGTTAGCAGAAGCAAATCGAGTTTCAGATGTGGCTTTTGGTGCTGCTGTAGCTGGTCGTCCAGCCGAGATACCAGATGTTGAGCGGATGGTTGGATTATTTATCAACACTATTCCTGTTCGGGTAAAATTGGCTGACAACAGATCCTTTAAAGAGTTGGCTCGGGTAGTTCAAGAAGAGAGTATTGATAGCGAACCACACCATTTTGTCTCGTTAGCTTCTATCCAGACAGCTTGCAATGTTGAGAGTTCTCTTCTTGATCATGTTTTGATTTTCCAAAATTATCCATTGGGTGATGAGTTAGAATCTTTGCAAAAAAAGTATGATGTTGGTTTTACATTCAGCGATCTTGAGGCTTTGGAGCAGACTAACTACGATCTGTCGGTCGAAATATACCCTTTGCCGACACTTCATTTTGACTTACGATATAACCATTTAGCCTATTCAATTGCAAAGATGGATAGAGTTGCAAATGAGCTAACCACACTGTTTACGGCTATTGCGAACACTCCTGAAATTAGCGTTGGTGAGCTAAGGAAATTACTTGCATCTCCAGACGAACTTGGTGAAGATGCAGAGTTTCTTGCAGCAGCTATGAATATTGATGAGGAGTTTTAAATTTAAAGGAATTTTAATCAACCATGTGCGGAATCAACGGTATTTTACATTTTGAATATGATAGAATAGTTGCACCTGAATTAATTAAGACTATGTCTGACACCCTTGCCCATCGCGGACCTGATGAAGAAGGGATTTATACTAAAGGCTCTATTGGTCTGGGGTTTAGAAGACTCTCAATTATAGATTTAGTTACAGGACAGCAGCCACTTTTTAATGAAGATAGCTCTATCGCTTGCGTCTGCAACGGTGAAATTTTTAATTATAAAGAGTTGCGTGCAGAGCTTGAGGCTAAAGGACACACATTTAGAAGTCGCACAGATGTTGAGGTTGTGCCTCATCTTTATGAAGAGTTCGGGGCAGATATGGTGAACCGATTAGTTGGGCAATTTGCATTTGCTATTTATGATCATAATAAACATAGGCTCCTACTTGCCCGAGATCATGTTGGTATTGCACCTTTGTTTTACACGGTTTTTGACAACTCTATAATTTTTGCATCAGAGATAAAGGCTATTTTATGCTATCCAGATATTCCTCGTAAGGTTAATTTGACAACTCTTGATCAAATTCTCACCTTTCCAGGACCTTTAAGCCCAAACACAATGTTTGAAGAGATACACTCTGTGCCAGCAGGACACTTGGTTATTGTTGAGAATTACGGTTTAAAAGGCCGTAGTGGTTCTGTAAGTTTGAATAGTTGTGTAAATGATGGATGCATAAAGGTAAAAGAGTATTGGGATTTAAAATATCCTAAAGCGTGCGACATTAACCCCAATCAAACAGAAGCAGATTGCATTGATAGAATTGAAAAAGCCCTCTTACAAGCTGTTGAACGCCGTTTACAGGCTGACGTGCCAGTTGGATTTTATTTAAGCGGCGGGCTTGATTCCTCATTGATTGCTTCATTTATCTCTCAGATTCAAAAGGAGAAGAGACACTCATTTTCAATAGGTTTTGCTGAATCAAATATTGATGAACGCCGTTATCAACAGATTATGGCAAATAAAGTGAACTCATTGCACCATGAGACCCTTTTTGATTGGAACAACATTGCAGATCGTCTCAAGCAGGCTGTCTATCATTCTGAAACTCCGCTTAAAGAATCTTACGATACCTGTTCACTTGCCTTATCATCTCTTGTAAGGCAAAATAACATAAAGGTTGTGCTGACTGGTGAAGGGGCAGATGAGCTCTTTGCGGGTTATGTGGGCTACAGATTTGACATGGAGCGTGGAGCTGGAAGTTCATCTTCATCTTTTCAAGATGTTGAGGAGATGCTTGATCGTGAGATAAGAGAAAGGGTCTGGGGAGACCCTGATTTTCTATATGAACGTAATTTCTATCAATTTAACGAGATTAAACAGGCAATTTATGCAGAATCTCTTACAGATTCTTTTTATAAGTTTGACTGCACACAAAACTTCATAGTCAACCCTGATAAGATAACAGGGCTGCACCCTGTTCATAAACGCTCATATATAGATTTTAAACTTAGAATTGCGGATCATCTTTTGGCTGATCATGGTGATAGACCCGCATTTGCCCATTCAGTCGAAGCCCGCTATCCTTTTCTTGATACAGATTTAATAAATACAGTTACAACTCTTCCGCCTGAGCTTCTCATACAAGGTGGAATGGAGAAATATATTTTAAAGCAGATGGCACGCAAACATCTACCAGAAGCTATTACACAGCGGACAAAGTTTGCCTTTGTTGCTCCTGGAAGTCCATATCTATTGCGTCAAAATATAGAGTGGATTGAGGATATTCTCTCTTTTGAAACAATTAAACGCCAAGGATATTTCAACCCAGCAACTGTTGAAAATTTAAAGAAAATGTATAGAGCAGATGGATTTACATTAAGCCAGACTTTTGAGAACGATCTGTTGATGATTATATTAACGTTTGGTATTTTTTTAGATTTGTTTAATGTCAAATAGCCACAAATTAGAATAAGAGCCCATGCAAAAAGTATAAGTCTAAAGATAAATTATGATATTTTGGAGAAGAAGATGGATAAAAAAATTCTGCATAGCGTATTTGAACATATAGCATCACAGTTTCCCGAACGTATTGCAATTGAAGAGGAGTCTCGCAGTATCACATATAAAGACCTCAATGCTGGTGCAAATAAGATTGCTCATGCCTTAATAAAAATGGGGGTAGAGCAGGGTATTGTGGTGGGTCTCTCCTTTTCAGCCAGTATTGAATATATTATGAGTAATCTTGCTGTTCAAAAAGTTGGGGCAATCTTTATGCCTTTAGATGCAGATGCACCTCCACAGCGCCTTGCTTACATGATTAAAAAAACAGAACCTCAGATTATTCTTGATCTTCCTAAAATTAAAGAGATTCTCTTATCTGATAGTTATGTTAAAGACCCGTCTGCTGATAATAATTCTCAAAACCTTGAACTGACTTTAGACCCCCAATCTCCACATTATATCATCTTTACATCAGGCTCTACAGGCGATCCAAAGGCAATTTTGGGCAAACAGGTATCGATGAGCCATTTTATCCATTGGGAAATCACAACTTTTGGATTAAATGAGGGTGTTAAGACAAGCCTTTTTGCTCCTACAACTTTTGATGTCTCATTCAGAGATATTTTTGTTCCTCTTCTTTGCGGTGGAACTGTCTGTATTCCAGAAGCCGCAACTATCCGCAACATACCTCTCTTAGTTGATTGGATGACCAAATCACGCCTTACTCTTGTTCATTGTGTGCCTACACTTTTTCGTCTTATCAGAAAAGAGTTAAAAGCCCGTAAGACATTAAACTCTCAATCTGAACTTAACGTTGAATATAAACCATTACCTGATTTGGAAAATATCCTTCTTGCTGGGGAAGCTCTTTACGGCACTGACGTAATTGATTGGATGGATTTAGTGGGAGACCGCATAAAACTTACAAACATCTACGGACCATCAGAGACAACTTTGGCAAAAATTCACTACAGAATCACTGAAAGACCAGCAGAAGCAAACAAAATTATGCCGCTTGGCGAACCTATTACAAATACAGCGATTTTGATATTAAAAGAAAATCGTCTGTGCAAAATTGGGGAAATTGGTGAAATCCATATAAAGACACCTTTTAGAAGTCATGGGTATTATAAAGACCCAGAACTTACAGCTCAATGTTTTATCCAAAATCCTCTGACACCTGATGCTGACATTATCTATAAAACTGGTGATCTCGGGCGTTATCAGCCTGATAGAAAAATTGAGTTTATAGGACGACTTGATAGTCAGGTGAAGATTAATGGAATCAGAATTGAGCTTGCTGAGATTGAAAGCCGTCTTTTTACACATCATGCGATTGAACGACCTCTTGTTATAGCTCATACCAATCCAGATCATGAAGCTCGGCTTGTCTGTTATTATACATTAAAAGAGTCTGTTTCTGCTGGCTCTGCTTTTGCAAACTCGGTTGATTCCAAAGCCTCTGTTAAATCAGATGAAGCTGTAAAAACTTCTGTCTCTGGCGAGCGTGTTGATATTGATCCCGCACAATTACGAGCATTTTTAGCAGAGTATCTGCCGCCTTACATGATTCCATCATTTTTTGTAAGATTAAATGAGTTTCCACTTAACATTAATGGCAAGATTGACAGGAAAAGGCTTCCTAAACCAGAAGATCTGCTTTACGACAGAATTCCATACGCTCCCCCAACTAATGAGCGTGAAATAAAACTATCAACTCTATTTAGCGAAGTTTTAGGAATTGATAAAGTTGGGGCAAATACACCTTTTCTTGATTTGGGCGGAAACTCTTTAAGTGCAATCAGAATAATATCGCGTATCTTTGCAGAGTTCAGGGTAGAGGTTGCTATTCGTGATTTTTTTGAAAATCCATCAATTCGTCAGCTTGCAGCGTTGTTGGATAATTTGATTGAAAAGAGTATTGAAGGCAGCAGCTCTTTAAAGATTGATCCCGTTCCTTTATCTGAGAGCTACCCACTTTCACATGCTCAACGCAGACTCTGGATTTTAGAAAAATTAGATCCCAATTTTATTGCATACAATATCCCAGGGGCATATCTGATTAGGGGTAATCTTAATATCGCAAATCTTACAGAGGCATTTAGAGCGGTTATAAGGAGGCATGAATCTTTACGAACTTTATTTAGAGTTATTAATGGTGAACCACGTCAGGTAATACTTGATAAATTGGACTTTAGCCTCTTTGTAGAAAATATCTCTGAATTAGAAGCAGTAAAAGCTGAGCTCAAAAAAGATGCTGGCACAGCATTTGATATGGAAAATGGTCCTCTTATGAGGGTGCGTCTATTCAAAGTTGCTGATGCTCATGTTATCTCAATGAATATCCACCATATTATAAGTGATGCTTTGTCCCAAGAGATTCTCATTAAAGAGCTTTTAACCTATTATGAGGCACTTTGCCTTGAAGGAGTGCAATTTAAAGAACCTCTGCTGCCACTTAATATACATTACAAAGATTATGTTGCATGGCATAATATTCAAGAACAAGGCAGCAAAATGCAGGGTGCAAGAGAGTATTGGAAAAAACGCCTTTCAGGCGATCTGCCACCCCTTAATCTTCCAACTGATAATTCAAGACCTATGATGCAGACAGCTCATGGAGATCGTTTAACATTTGAACTTGATCCTGATATTTACAGCCGTCTGCTTGATTTTGGCCGCAATCGTCAAGCAAGCCTTTTTATGGTATTAACTGCCATGATTAAAGTCATTCTATACAGATATACAGGCCAAGAAGATATTATTGTAGGAACTCCAATTGCTGCAAGAACTCATACTGATCTTGAAAACCAGATAGGGCTTTATATCAATATGCTGGCTTTACGAGATAAAATTTCACCGTCAGACAATTTTGATAAATTTCTCTCTCAAGTTCGTGATACATGTAGTGAAGCATTTGAATATCAGATTTATCCTTTTGACAGATTAGTTGGTGAACTCTCTTTAGAGCGCGATCTCAGCCGTAATGTTGGTTTTGATGTTATGGTTGTATTTCATAATCAGGGGCAAGAGTTGCCTTCTGTTGCTGGTCTTACTGCTGAAATAGTTGAATTTGACAATCCTACAGCAAAATATGATCTTACGTTCACGTTTAGTGCAGATGTCCTAAGTTCAAATAGTTTTAAAGGAAATAATATTGACTCTGATAGAAAAACCCTTGCAGTTGAGATTGAATACAATACAGACTTGTTTGTTAAAGAACGTATTATGCGTCTATCTAACCATTTTACTACATTAGCCTCAACTATTCTTTCTGATCTAAGCAGACCAATATCGCATTTAGAAATAATGACTTCTGAAGAGAAAGAGAAGGTTCTTTTTGGATTTAATAAGAGAGAGGTTTTTTATCCTAAAGATAAGACAGTAACAGAGCTTGTTGAAGAACATGCTGCCCGTTATCCTGATGATCCAGCAATTGCGTTTGAGGATAAAACCTTATCGTATCAAGAGTTAAACAATTTAAGTAATATTCTTGCCCATAAACTTTTAGATAAATTTTCAATCACAAAAGAAGATGTTGTGGCAGTTATTATGGAAAAAAGCCAATTTGTTCCAGTTGCGATGTTTGCTTCGTTAAAGACAGGAGGAGCTTATGTCGGCATTAACCTCTCCAACCCACCTGAACGTATAAAGTTTATCCTTGAAGACGCTGGCTGTAAGGTTATATTAACTGACTCTCATGTTATGAAAGAGAAACTCTCCAAAATAGATAAGCTCTGTTCTGTTATTGATGTTCCTGCATTTTTTGAGCAAGCCTCTAATAATAGCAAAAAATCTAAAGCTCTTGGAAATCCTAAAGTTACACGCAAAAGCAGTGATCTTGGATTTGTCATTTATACTTCTGGCTCAACTGGACTTCCAAAAGGAACTCTTTTAGAACATCGTCAGATGCTAAGGCTTATTTACAAGCCAGATGGCCTTATCCTCAAAAGAGGCGGACGCATGTCTCAAACTACGGCTTTTTCTTTTGATGTTCATGTTTTTGAGATTTGGGGAGGTCTTATAAATGGATGCTGCGTCTGTGTTCCTCCTGAAGCTGCAATTGTTGAAGCTCCACGCATGAAGTCATATATACAAGGGCATAAACTTCAAACAATGTGGCTTACAACAAGCCTTTTTAATCAGTTTGTAGAGGCTGATATTACAATGCTTGAAGGGGTTGAACAACTTATTGTAGGAGGAGAAAAACTCTCAACACCTCACATAAACCGCGTTAAAAAGAGATTTCCAACCATGCGGGTTTTTAATGGATACGGTCCTACTGAGAACTCAATTTTTACAACGCTTTTTGAGATAGAAAAATTTTATCCTAACGAGATTCCTGTTGGAAGACCAAGTGTAAACTCAAAAATAACAATATTAGATGCCAACAATCAAGCAGTCCCAATTGGAATACCAGGAGAGCTTTGTGCATGGGGAGATGGCATTTGTAAAGGATATTTGAATAGACCTGATCTTAATGAGACAAGGTTTGGCAAACATCCTCTTTTCCCTAATGAGAGGATGTATCGAATTGGTGATATGGGCTCTTGGGACAGCGATGGAATTATAAGCTATTATGGACGAAATGACGATCAGGTAAAGGTTAGGGGATACAGAATTGAGCTTGGAGAGATTTCAAACGCATTAATGGAACACCCCGATATTCAACAGACAATTATTATGGTGAGAACTCTTGCAGATGGCTTTAACAAAGAGCTTGTTGCCTATTTTACTTCTAACTCAGAATCTCTAAAAATATTGAATGCCCAAACCTTGAGAGCATTTTTAGGGAAACGCCTTCCGGGCTACATGATACCTGCCCATTTTGTAGGTTTAGAAAAGATGCCTTTAAATCCTTCTGGCAAAGTTGATCGTAGAAATCTTCCAGCACCTGAAAATATGTTGTCAAGTTCAGAAGATGGGTCAGATGCATACAATGCTAAAACTCCAGTTGAAAAGACCCTTTTAGAAGTGTGGCAAAAAGTGCTTGGGTTATCCAAAATAGGTATTTATGACAACTACTTTAATTTAGGTGGA
>JADFXA010000360.1 GCA_015233755.1 Desulfamplus sp.
TATGTAGGATAACTCCTTGTGTTTATCCTCATTAATATGTGTGACTTTTCAGGGCAAACTATTGTGGTTTCCCTTTTTAAGGAGAATTTAAACCCATGCCAGAAGGTATATTTTGCAATAAAAAACCCATTAACACTCAGGAAGATTTGACAGCACTTCTTGGAGATACCAGCGGAACACAATATTATAAAGAGATGCAAGAGCTTGATGTTGATACGAAACTCTTATGGACAACTATCCAGAACACATGTAAGTCCAGAATAAGAACATGGCTTGAAATATGTGCTCATTGCGGCATGTGTGCAGATAGTTGTTTTCTCTATTTGGTTAATGATAGAGATCCCAAACAGGTGCCAGCATATAAGATTCAATCAACACTTGGTGAAATAATCAAGAAAAAAGGAAATGTTGACAACAAGTTTATGCTCATGGCTATGGAAACTGCATGGGCAAAATGTACCTGTTGTAATAGATGCGGCATTTATTGTCCTCATGGTATTGATGTTGGAGTTATGTTTGGATATCTAAGAGGGCTTCTGTATCAGCAAGGTTTTGTCCCTTGGGAACTTAAAATTGGTGCTGGTATGCACAGGATCTATCGTGCCCAGATGGATGTATCGGAAGAGGAGTTTGTTGAGACATTCCAGTGGATGGTTGAAGAGAATGAAGAAGAGTATCCAGGTCTTACAGTGCCGGTTGACGTTGAAAATGCCGACATTATGTACACTGTAAATGCAAGAGAAGTTAAACATTATCCCGAAGACCTTGCAGAAGCTGCTATTCTATTTCATGCTGCTGGTGAAAACTGGACTATTCCAAGCAAAGGCTGGGAACAGACAAGCCTTGCAATGTTTGCAGGAGATTGGGCAGCTTGTAAAATGCAGGTCGAAAATGTCTATGCAGCAATGGATAGACTAAAACCTAAACGTATGGTTGGAACAGAGTGCGGTCATGCACACAGAGCAACTGTAGTTGAAGGTCCATATTGGGCTGGGAGAAAAGATGGCAAACCGCCTGTTGAATGTATCCACTACATAGAATGGCTTGCAGAGGCTTTAAGAGAGGGAAAACTTAAAATTGACCCCGAAAAAAGAATTAAAGTACCTGTAACGCTTCAAGACTCTTGTAATTACGTAAGAAACCACGGTCTAAGAGAGACTGCAAGAGAAATTTTAAGCTATATTGTAGAACCAGGCTACTATCGCGAGATGTCTCCAAACCGTGAACATAACTTTTGCTGTGGTGGTGGTGGCGGTTTTAATGGTATTGGACTTTTTAGACCCCAGAGAAATAAAGGATTAATAACTAAGCGAGATCAAATTCTTGCAACTGGTGCGGAGCTTGTTATTGCTCCATGTCATAACTGCTGGGATGCTATTCGTGATTTAGAAGAGGAATTTGAAATTGGAATTAAATGGTCGTTTCTTAAACCACTTGTAGTTAGTATGCTCGAACTCCCTGACCACATGAAACCAGAAGAGTGAGCCTGTAATATTTTAAGATAATTGTAAAATAAGGCATCTTATAATTTTTATCTAAGATAAATAATCTTGATAGATACCATCCTGAAAGGAGGGTTATTATGTTTAAAAAAATTTTGTTTGCAACTTCAGCAACTGAAGCAAGCGATCATGCTGCAAGGGTGGCATTTAACATGGCTGGAACACTTGGAGCAACTCTTAACATATTCCATGTTCTTGGTGTTCCTACTCGAGGTTTTAGTCAAGTTGTCTTTGATGTAAAAACTAAGGAGGAGGTTGCTGTTGATGGTGAGTATATCTCTTGGGTTGAAGAGGAGATAAAGAATTATTATGCAAATCAGTTAACAAATTGTGCTAACTGTTCAATCAAAGCCTCTGTAGGAGTTCCACATAGAGAAATACTAAGGCAAGCAAGAGAGATTGAACCTGATCTAATTATTCTTGGTGGAACTACTGGTGAGGATAAGGATTCTGTCTATAAAACAAGCACTGGTTCAACTCTTCAGAGAGTTGCAAAAGCATCGCCCTGCCCAATACTTGCAGTTAATAGACCAGCAGCCTCTTTTTGGGGAGGCTTATCTAATATAGTATTTGGAACAGATTTTTCTAAAGCATCAGATAAGGCTTTTGAGTTTGCACTTAAAATTGCAACTTCTATTAATGGCGAAATACATATATTTCACGCGCTTGATATTACATCTAAAAATATGGGTATGAGTATGCCACAGGACGAAATTGATCATAAAATTCGTGAAGCATACAAGATGATTCGCTCAAAATATATCTCTAAAATGAAAGATTATAAAAACTACTCAATGAATGTATGGGAGGGAATTCCATACGTTGAGATAGTAAAATATACAAGAGAAAAACACGCTGATTTGATTATAATGGCTCACAATTCAAGAAAATTAGATGCTGATGGACCTAAGATTGGAAGTAACATGGAGCAGGTTATTATGAGAGCAAACTGTCCTGTTATA
>JADFXA010000361.1 GCA_015233755.1 Desulfamplus sp.
TCTGTCTTAATACGACCATCTTGAGGTCTCCGTTTCTCTGCCATATTAAGACCTGATAGAGTTTTGATTCTGCTTATAACGGCATTGTGAACTTTTTTAGGTAATTTATAAACAGTATGGAGAACTCCATCAATTCTCATTCTAACAATTGATGTATCTCGTTTTGGCTCAATGTGAACATCGCTTGCCCTCTGTTCAAAAGAGTATGAAAAAAGATGATTAACAGCATTGACAATATGTTGATCTGTTGAAGGAACTTCATCTGACGATGTCAGACGAACAAATTGCTCAAAATTTCCAAGCTCAACTCCCCTTGAGGCAAATTGATCTTCAGCAGCACTAATTGAATGCTTGAAACCAAAACATTCTGAAATCATTTTTTTAATGTCAGATTTTGAACTAACTACAGGTGTAACTTTCAGATTAGTTACTCGTTCAACATCTGCAATTGCTTCGTGATTAAAAGGATCAATAGTCGCTACAACTAATCGTCCCTCTTTCATCTCTAAAGGCAAAAGAAGATGTTTCATTGCAAACGATCTTGGTATAGTTTTGGTAACTAAATTCAAATCAAGTTTTAAAGGATCAATCTTTTTATATGGAACATTCAAGGCATTAGCAATCGTCTCATATAAAACATCTTCCTCTATAGGTAATTCTGGATTATCAAGTTTTTTTACCTGTAAGGCAAGTAGAATATCAACAAATGATATTGGAGCATCTACGCTATTAACACCCGAATTTTCCTTCTTTTTTTCGAGTTCAAGTTGAATCTTATCTCTTGTAATATTTTCTCTCTGCAAAGCATATTTAGCCTGAGAAGTCGATATAATTCCAGCTGTTATAAGTATTGAACAAATTCTTTTTGATGAAATCATATAAACAAATCCAGTATAATTACTATTATTGATCAAATTTTATGCCAAAACTTTGATTGTTATTTTGAATTTATTTTTGGCAATTACACCAGAATAGACAATTGTGCAAGTGGAAGATAAGTAGATTTAGGTTTATTAATTCAAGATAAGATTATTGGTGCAGCTCGGTAGAAGCAGAAGGAAACTCTATTGTTACAGTAGACCCAAGTCCTCTACCGTCACTTTTAAATAAAAGAGTTCCTTTATTATTTTCGATAAAACTTTTGCAATAGTATAGACCAAATCCAGATGAACCTTTACTCGAAGTCCCAAAATCAAAAATCTCTTTTTGTCTCTCTATCTCAACCCCTATTCCAGTATCTTTGATTCTCAAGCCAACCATATTTTTTACAGAGTAGGTGGTTATCTCAAGATAGTGATTTTTTTGTTCATCATTTTCATCAATAGCATCGCAACTGTTTTTAATAAGATTTACAATAACTTGCATCAATTTATTTTTTTCCATAAGAATAAATGGAATAGTTGGCATAAGATTGGTTTTTAGAATAATATCTCTTTTTGAAATTGAAAACTCCTGCATTTTAAGAGCATCTTTAACTAAAAGGTTAATATTTATCTTTTCTCGAATTTCTGTTTTACCTGGTGAGTATGCACGCTGAAGAGTTAGAATCTGTGCGACATAATCAACTCCAGTTGAAATCTTATCTATTATATCAGAATTTTTGATATTTTCATTTACAAGATTATCAATCAATACTCCCATATAATGCATAATATCAATTCCTCTAACATCCTCTGTTATATATTCAGTTAGATTAGATCTATGCACTATAAGATCATCGTAACATTTTTTGATATAATCTATTATTTCAGGGGTATTTCTGAGCCTAAGTTTTTCAGTATAAACCGCAACAGGAGTTATTGCATTACCAATATTATGCAAAATCATTGCTGCTAATTGTGCTCTTCCTGCATCTACAGCCTTATTAAGCAATTCGTTTCTGATATACTCAATCTCATTTTTTCTTGCATTAACTAATTGCTGTAATTGACTCACTTTAACTAATTGTTTAAGTTGAAAAATTAACTCTTTAATCTCTTCAGAGTCAATATCTTCCCCTTTGAGACAATACTCATAACATTCTTTTTGGAATTGCAAAGAATTGAACTGAGAAAGACTATTTTCACCTAAATTAGACAAATTATTTTTGGATATATCGTTTTTAAACTTATTATATCGTTTTATTTGTTTATTTTTTTTTTTCAATTCCTTCTCCGGTTAATTTCATTGATATATGATATTTAGTTAATAGGCAAGATATGTAGCAATATGAAATATTTAGTTAATAAATGAAAAAATAAAAAGCCATTGATATACAACAGCGAATAATAATATCGTTAATGTCAAAATAAAGAAACTAAAAAAGCCTATATGTTATACAATTAGGGGTTAATTGTATAACATATAGGCTTTTTTAATATATATTAAATATTTAATAAAAATATGCAAGATATAAGAGAGATAATCCGGCAGCGTCCTACTCTCCCACACAGACTCCCATGCAGTACCATCGGCG
>JADFXA010000362.1:0-1730 GCA_015233755.1 Desulfamplus sp.
CGTTGCCAATTGCATGACTACTATCTTTTTTATCGTCTACGTTTGAACCTTCACTATCATCTTCTATATTTAAAAAATTAACTACCCTATCTTTTTTATCTCGGCTCTGGCTCTTTAACTCTTCTTTAGAAGTTAAATCCTCAATCGACTTTGAATCTTTAATAATTGGGGCAGAATCTAAACCATTTTTAAAAGCAGAATATATTGTGCAATGGTGAGGCGGGACAATTAAAATGGCATCATCAGACTCTTCTTGGGTTAAAAGTCGTCTCATCAAGGAGTTATCGCCTTGAATACGCTCATATTTCCAATTATACTCTTTTGCCATCTCCTGTGCTTGTTTTTCATATTTTTCAGTATTACCAAGACCAGTATCAATGAAAGCAGCTCTTTGGTAATTTTTCTTCCAACTGCTGAAAAAATCTATGATTTTATTGCCGCCATCTTCACCATATTTTTCTTTTAGTGCAAGAGAACCCATTGACTCTGAACCAATCCATATTTTTCTATCAAGCTTATCCTTTGGGTTATCTTTCTCTTTGCACCAACCATTAGATAGATAAAATGTTCCTGGATACTTTGCAAACTCTCTTTTATAAGCATTATCACTACCCATGAACATTGCTATGCAATCGTGCACACGCGGAAAAACTAAAGGGACATGAGGAGCATTAATCCCCACAGCCCCTCTTCCACAAATTCCATATCCAATTACAATTCTAAAGCAGCTCTCATCTTGTGCAGCAATGTCAATTGCAGATTGCAGCCTTGTCCTCAATTCATTTGGCTTATCATGAAGACCTCCTGGAAGAAAGGTCATTTTGAAATTTAGTTTAAAGTCATCTCTATTGTTTAAATCTTCTGCGATTTTCTTAATATCTGGTGCAAAGACTCCACAACCAATAAAATGGACACTGTTTAAATTATCCATGAATAAATTTTTTCTCCATTAATGCCAACGTCAAAAATTGCTTTTGGCTATTTAATTTACAGCTCTACCCACTCTTTCATTCCATTAATATCAACAGTTTTCCACTCTTTAGACACTCTTTTTTTAATAAAAAAATGAAATAAAGTATCAACTATTTCAAAAATTTTGTTGTATAAGAAGACCTTTTCAAGGACAGCTCCTTCTATATCATCATCACCTTCTACTTTTCCTGAAACAGGTATTTTAAGAGAAGTTATCTCCATGCTTTCGCCTTTTATATTGAACTTCCACTCATCTTCATCAACATGCAACACAAGATTCATATCTGTTACTACCGCCCCTTTTTTAAGAGCTGTCTTTCCCTCTTCAAGACCTGGAGCATCACCTTTAATTGAAATTTTCTCAACAGAGTCATCTCCAAGTGCATTTTCAAGGGCAATGCAGTTTCCTATTTCAAATACAATTGATTCGCATTCAATTCCTGCTTTTTTAAATTCAGATTCTGCTATTTTTCTTATGTTAATGTCGTTTTCAATTAGATACCAAAGCCATGTTAGAAATTCATTGCCAAGAAACTTATATTTATTATAACTTACTGATATATCATTCATTAGAATCACCCGCCACTACCTTACCTCTATTTACATTAGCAGGAGCTAAATTAAGAACCATATCTCGCTCCTCGTCAGAAAACCTATCTGAACTCTCAATTAGTGTGAATGGAAAGAGCCTTATTAACCTTAACTTAAATGATTTTGCAAATAAGGTTTCAAGCTCTTCATTTGCTGCTTTTTGCGTT